>CAIPUQ010000503.1 GCA_903868295.1 uncultured Roseiflexaceae bacterium | reverse complement strand
GACCGGTGCGATTGCCGCTGACCCTGCGTCAGGCCTGAATCCATATGTGTTGTTCGTTATTTTGACGATTGCAGCAATCGTCGGTGATAGTGTCAACTATGCACTCGGCCGTCGGTTCGGTATGCGCATCCTTGACTGGAACTTGCCCTTCGTCAAAGCGGAACACATCGAACAAGCCAATCAGTTCTACGCAAAACACGGCAGTAAGATGATTGTACTGGCCCGGTTCACGCCGTTCGTGCGTACATTTGCCCCATTTGTGGCAGGTATTGCACGGATGGATTACAAAGTGTTCTTTACATACAACGTGGCCGGTGGGATTGTCTGGGTTGGTCTCTTCATCTGGACAGGGTATTTCTTTGGCCAATTGCCGTTTGTTGCCGAGAACTTCGAATTGGTGGCATTGGCGGTTGTGTTGCTGTCCGTGTTGCCCATTGTGTGGGAATACATCATGGCCCGCCGGAAGAAGTAATCTTTATATCGATGAGAAAAGGCGGCACATGCATTGCATGTGCCGCCTTTTTGTGCGTGCGTTATTGGGTATCGGGTCGTTTCGTTCTTGCCTGCCCGTTTGGGAGTGTGTTGTCGAGATCCGAGTGGCACATGTCGACGCTGCGAAACAACGCTTGTGCTTGGGCGACATATGGCACTGCACGGGTCAAATAATGCTGTAATGAAGCATTGCGAGCTATCCCGCTTGGATCGACTATTCCTGCATTGTGCCACGAGAGCAGCGTTTGCCAGGTTACGACCACCCCTTCGTGTTGCGCACGATAGATACCACGACGGAGGTTCGCTCCAAGTAATTCGTAGGCGTTGTCGGGGGTGTTTGCCAACGTCTGTGCGCGTTGCGGGGTATCACCCGTCATAGGGAGCTCGAGCGGGAGCGCGACATCACCGACCTGCGGGACGGTTTGCGACATAATTTCACGGACCACAGAGGGACGGAGATTTGACGGCCACACCGAATAATTGGTGCCAAACCACGCATTGCTCAACGCTTGTGCATGTTGGTACACCGGTGTGAGAGGACGAATCACAGGAAGGGCATCTTCGAGCCAACCGTTGTGTTCGTTATAGAGGATTGCAATCATGACTGTGGCAAACTGTGCGTCGGACATGTTGGTTACCGAACGGATGTTGTGACGTTTGGCAATAGCCAGAATGGCATGCCGGTCGCGAGTCACGGCCGATCGAAATTCGGGCCGGATGTATCCACTCGGTCGCTTCATATACGGTGCGACGCGGGCGCTCACGGTAGTGGTGAGGTCACTAGCCTGGAGGGGTCTGAGCGGGCCAAATGTAAGCAACAACGCTGTCGCAGAAATGAATAATGTATGCGCCCGAGTGCGTCTGCGAGTCGTCAGAATACGGCCCTTCCGTGGTATAATTCGATGATAAGTATAGCACAGTGAACACGAGTTTCATGGAATACCAACCAGATTTGAAGAAAATCACCGGCACCGGTGGTGAAATAGCAGAACTCGATCCGCGTGGTACCGGCTTAGCTGCTGGGCTACAACTCGGTGATATCGTCGTCTCGGTCAACGGTCATCGTTTGCGCGATGCCATTGATTTTCGATTCTACATCGCCAATGAACTCGTCGAAGTCGCGGTGTTGCGTGGCGAAGAGTCGCTTATTTTCGAAATCGAGAAAGACGAAGACGACGATCTCGGCATCGAGTTTTCTGAGCCGCTGTTTGATCGCTTACGGACGTGCAACAACAAATGTCCGTTCTGCTTTTTGACGCAAATGCCCAAGGGCTTGCGCAAAACCCTGTACCTCAAAGACGACGATTATCGGCTCGGTTTTCTGTACGGCAACTTCGTCACCTTCACGAACCTCGTCGAAGAAGACTGGCAGCGCATCGACGAACAACGTCTGTCACCGCAATACATCTCGGTACATGCTACAGACAAAACCGCACGTGCTGTGTTGTTGGGTAAAGTCGACGTGCCGAATGTCATTGATCAAATCAAACGACTCGGTGAGATGGGCATACAGGTACATGCGCAGATTGTCGCCATGCCAGACATCAATGATGGTGCGCTGTTGCATCAGAGCATCCGTGAACTCGCGGACTTGTACCCGATCGTCGAGACCATAGCAGTTGTGCCCGTCGGGTTGACCAAGTATCGCTTTGAGGGCAAACGACCACAGAGCATCAAAACAGCCATCGAAATCCACGAAGGTCCAGATTGGATCGATGCCAACTGGGAACGTCAGCCATTGTGGGAGAAAGCCATCAAATCTGAAGATTTGGGGTACTGTTCACGACTCGGTGCTGCCACCGATGTGCCGATGCGCTGCTACAACGGCGAAGAAGCTGGGCGTGTGGTAGACATCATCGAGGCCTACCAAGCACGCTATAACGAACTCCATGGGTGTTCGTTGGTCTATCCTTCAGATGAGTTTTATTTGTTGAGCAACCGGCCACTCCCGGCTGCAGAACGATATGACGGCATGCCACAGTATTCCAACGGCGTCGGCATGACCCGCGATTTCTTGGATGGTTGGCAGAAGGCCCAACGTAAACTGCCTGCCAAACTCAATCAGCCGACTGATGTCGCACTGGTCTGTGGGACGCTTATTGCACCCACGTTGGCACGCATTGTCGAACGACTCAATCGTGTCGACGGGTTGTCGGCCCGATTGCTCCCGGTGGTTAATCAATTCTTTGGCGAGACCGTGACGGTATCAGGCCTGCTCATGGGGCAGGACGTTATCCCGGTTTTGCGCGATTCAGGTGCAACACGCGCGTTGTTGCCACGAGTGATGTTTGACCACAAAGGTGAACTCACTATCGATAATATGACGCTGAGTGACATTACCAACGCATCGGGTGTTGCGTGTGTCATGGCGAGCGAACCAGACGAGGTTGTACGCTACATCAAAGCGTTGACTCGGATAGAAGTAACGGTACAGGAATGAAACCAGTTGTTGCTATCGTCGGTCGGCCCAAAGTGGGCAAATCGACGTTTTTTAATCGACTCATCGGTCAACGGAAAGCCATCGTCGAAGATCTCCCGGGGACGACGCGCGATCGCCTGTACGGTGACTGCATCTGGAATGGCCGTCAATTTACGGTCGTCGATACCGCCGGATTGTTATTCGAGCACGACGATCTGACCGAAGGTACTCCCCAGAAAGAAATCGCCCGACAGGTTCGTGAGCAAGTCAAAATTGCCCTTGCAGAAGCCGATGTGATGCTCTTTGTGGTTGATACCGTCTATGGAATTACCGCAGCAGACGACGAAGTCGCCGAGATGCTCCGCAAATCGGGCAAACCAATCGTCCTTGCAGCCAACAAAGCAGATACCCTGGCCAAAAACGTCGACGCCATTGAGTTTTATAACTTGAACCTCGGTGAACCTATCCCGATGAGTGCCTATCACGGGGTTGGTACTGGTGATGTCCTCGATGCCGTCACTGCGTTGTTCCCACCGAACGAAGAAGAAGACCGTGACGAGACGGTCCGCATTGCGCTCGTTGGTCGTCCGAACGTGGGCAAATCATCGCTCCTGAACAAGCTGGTCGGCAATGAGCGGAGCGTTGTATCGTCTATCCCAGGGACGACACGCGATGCCATTGATACCCCAATCGACATCGATGGTCAGCCTGGGATGTTGATTGATACTGCGGGTGTGCGCCGTCGCGGTCGGGTCGAACCAGGGGTCGAAAAGCACAGCGTCTTGCGTACATTGCGTGCTATCGATCGTGCCGATGTTGCACTGTTGCTCATCGATGCCGAAGAGGGCGTTACTGCCCAAGACACGCACGTCGCGGGAATGATTCTCGAACAACACAAAGGCGTCTGTATTCTCGTCAATAAATGGGACCTGATTGTCAAAGACGACGAGACGTTCTATCACTTCACCCGACAGATCCGCGAGGCGTTTAAGTTCATTCCGTATGCGCCGCTCTTGTTCATCTCTGCCAAAAGCGGTCAACGTGTCGACCAAGTGTTGCCGACAGCGATGAAGATCGCTCTCGAACGGCGCAAGCGCGTCTCGACGTCGCAACTCAATGCATTGCTCCGCGCTGCAATCTTTGAGCACCCTCCTACCTCGATCCGCGTGGGAGCACATTTGCGCATCTACTACGCGACGCAACCACAAATCGATCCGCCGGTGTTCTTGTTCTTCACCAACGATGCAGCGATGATTCACTGGGGATATGCACGGTACCTCGAAAACCGCCTGCGCGAGAAGTTTGGTTTTGTGGGTACGCCCATCAAGATCGTCTTCCGTAGCCGCGCAGACAAAGATCCAAACAAGCCGAAATCAAAGCAGCGCCGCCCGAACCCACACGATGCACGGACAACCCTTGCGGTCGAGGTGGAAGAGCCATTTGCAATCGACTTGTGGGAGGACGAATCCCACGATGACGAGGCAGAGGTTTTTTGGGTACGTGATGATCAAATCGAAGACGACGAAGAATAGCCTGTTGGTTTAACCCCCTCCCACCACCCCGTACGATTCATCGTGCGGGGTGGTGTTTTTATGGGTTAAGGAGTGCTTTCAATTCATAAAAAATCGCCCGTGGTGTGCCGTCCCCTGCGATGAGTACCCACCCATCCTGGTAGGTGCGCGTCGGTGCAGAGAGACCAAATTGCCACAACACCAGGCAGGCAATCCACGGCGTTTGCGCCGCGTATCGGTAGGCACCACGACTCCAGCGGATGCGTTCTGCTGCGGTCACGGCGGATTGCCAGCGGGTACTGTCGTTCCACCCCGCTTCGGTGATGTAGATGGGAATGTCTCGATACAACGCAACAATCTCGTGCACAAGCTCGACTCTGCGCAGATTAACCACGTCCCAACGCGGTAAGTCGTTTGGCGGGCGTTGACCTCCGTAGGCATGTACCGCCCAACCGTCGATATACGTCGCTCCACCTGCTGCAAAAAACCGTTCGGTGTACGTGCGGTCATCGAGTCGCACTTCGGCGTTGTCGCCCAACGAAGGGCCCGGTGATAACCCGCCTGCGAGAATCTGTATCTCAGGAGCAACCTGCTTCACTGCGGGTGCGACAAACTGGATCAGTGTTGCATATGCTTCGGGATCTGGTGTACGGCCGCCCCATTCGAAGCGGAGATTGGGCTCGTTCCACAATACGATATGTGTGACCCCACGTGCCTTGTAGCGTTGTGCAAACGCGACGGCATAGGCACGATAATCGGCGTAGGCGGAGGGCAGCAACAGACGGTCACTACTGCCCTGCGGCCGTGCCCAGGCTGGCACGATATCCAAGCGGGCAATAATGGTGATGCCGCGGCTGTGGGCCTGATCGATGATCCGGTCAAACCCCGTCCAATCGTAGCCGTAGGCCGAACGTGGCTGTGCGTATGCCCAGGGGAACAGCTCGACAATCCACGGCGCCCCGAGCTCGTGGACCAAATCGAGTTGGCCGGTGAGGTAGGTTTGGTCCGCAATGCCACTCAGACGCGTGTGTACCCCTGCTTTGGAAATCGTCGTTTGGACGGATCGTGTCG
>CAIPUQ010000502.1 GCA_903868295.1 uncultured Roseiflexaceae bacterium | reverse complement strand
ATGCGTCGTCGACGTCGTTGCCCATGTCGGTATCGATGATGTAGTGCTCCATTGCACCCTCCGTGTACGTAGCTGAGTAGGGCTACTGTAGCACAGCGGGCGAACAACGCAGCGTGTCAAATTATTTAGTTGATTTAATTAAATCATTGCGCCCATAGAACATCACACCACTGCCCAACGTTAATCCACATCCCACACTCAAGTACCGCGTTGTTAACACGGTTCTGCGACAGTTGTTGTGTACCGAGGAGGACACATGACGTCGCGTCAACTCTTTCACATCCGCGAAACCTTGATATTTTTGGCACTGGTCAGCATCAACGTCGCACTTTTGACGGTGTTTATTTTCTACCCATTGGGGAAGGGAATCGAACTCAGCTTGTACCAGTGGGACTTCATCAGCCCGGTGCAGACCTTCGTTGGCGCAAAAAACTATGTGCGCATGTGGAGCGACCGTACCTTCTGGCAAGTGATGCAGAACACCTTCGTCTATACGTTTTTTTCTGTGGTCTGCACCATTCTCTGTGCGTTTGGCCTGGCACTGCTGTTGTCGCTCCCCTTGCGCGGACGGAACTTTGTGCGCGGCTTGGTCTTTTTGCCGACGCTCCTCTCGGGTGCAGCGATTGCGCTGGTCTTCAACTACATCCTCGACGGCCGCTATGGTCTGCTTCAGAACTTCCTGTCGATGGTCGGCCTCAAGAGCCCAGAATGGTACACCAATCCGCAGTGGGCGATGGTGTCTATCATCCTGACCGTGGTCTGGAAGCAGTCCGGCTACGGGGCGGTGATTCTGATTGCAGGGATGCAAAATATCGATCACACACTCTACGAGGCAGCCTCGATTGACGGCGCCGGCCGCTGGGGCAAGCTATGGGATGTCACCATCCCCAGTCTCGCCCCGATGCTGTTGTTCGTGACGGTCACGGGCATCCTTGGGGCTTTTCAATCGTTCGAAATAATCCGAGTGATGACCAATGGCGGTCCCATCAACGCGACCAACATCCTCGTCTACAACCTGTACGAGCGTGGCTTTGTAGCGTTCGAAGCGGGGCCTGCAGGGGTGCTCACCGTGGTGATTTTTGTGATTATGCTCGCAGTAACCCTGCTCCAACTCAAGATCGGGGAGAAAGCACATGCGCTCTAAATCAGCTCTCCCCTTTTCAATTGCATCTGGCCTGGCATACCTCGGATTGGCAATCGTCGTCGCCATTATCGGCTTGCCACTGCTCTGGATGGTGTTGGCGTCATTCAAAGAGAGCGCCGAAATCTATCAGATACCGGTGACGTGGTTCCCACAGAAACCGACACTGATGAATTATCCCGATGCCTGGAACGCTGTGCCGTTCGCGACGTACTTCCGCAACAGCATTTTCACCACTGCGTGTGCGGCTGGGTCGAAGGTTTTGCTGGCGATTGGTTGTGCCTATGCGCTGGTGTATGTCAAAGCCCCGAAGCGACTCAAAGACGTCACGTTTGTGGTGATTCTGACGGCCCTGATGGTCCCCGCACAGGTGACCATTGTGCCCAATTACATCACGATGGCGCATTTGGATTGGGTGAATACGTTCCAGGGCATTATTTTGCCCAACGCAGCGACGGCTTTCGGAACTTTCATGCTACGCCAGTACTACATGGGTTTGCCGCACGAAGTCATCGAAGCCGCCGAAATGGACGGCGCGACACACATGCAACGCCTCTGGCTGGTGGTGGTACCCATGGCGCAACCGGCGATTGTGACGGTGGGGATTTTTGCAGTCGTATCGGAGTGGAACGACTTTCTCTGGCCCATGATTGTGACCAACAGTAACGACATGCGCACCTTGCCCATCGGCTTGTTTGGCTTGTTCCAGACCGAAGGGATGCAAAACTGGGGCATCATCATGGCCGGCACCGTGTTTGTAGTGATGCCGGTGATTGTGCTGTTTATCCGCACCCAGAAGTGGATTGTCGACGGGATTGCCGCCGGTGCAGTGCGCGGCTAAGGAAGGTGTATCCGACGATGGGGTCGCACACATATGTGGTTTCGGGAGCATTTGTATGAGGAGTATCACATGGACCAGTTGAAGTCTCGTCGTCAGTTCCTCCGTTCGATGGCATTTGCCGGTGGCGCAGCGCTCGTTGCCGCTTGTGGCGCTGCTGCGGT
>CAIPUQ010000501.1 GCA_903868295.1 uncultured Roseiflexaceae bacterium | reverse complement strand
TTGAACTCGACCGAGGCGTTCTGGACGCCCGGGGTGGTATATGCGTAGGCCTTGAGTTCGGCGTAGTGGGTCGTTGCAATGGCAAAGACGCCGTAGTGCAGGATGTGGTCGATGATAGCACGCGCCAAGGCCGAACCCTCGACCGGGTCGGTCCCAGCGCCGAGTTCGTCGAAGAGGATCAGCACGGGCAGGTCGTCGACAAACACCGGTTCGCGCGGTTGCCAATCGGTGGGCTGGAGCATCTGGACCGTCGACGGTGCCGGTTCGATGTGGCTGTCGAGGGATTCGAGGATGCCGATGATGTTCTTCATGTGCGACGAAAAGGTCGACAGGCTCTGCTCGATGCTTTGTTCGTCGCCGATGTCGGCAAAAATGCGCCCAAACACGGGGAGCGTTGAGCCATCGCCTGCGGGGATGAACAAGCCCGATTGGGCCATCAATGCCAGTAGCCCGGTGGTCTTGAGCGACACGGTTTTGCCACCGGTGTTGGGACCAGTGATAAGCGTGATGCGCGTCTCGTGGGGCATGGCGATATCGGTGGGGACGACTTTGGTCGGGTCGATGAGGGGATGGCGCGCCTTGATGAGCACGATGGCAGGATCTTGACCGTTCTGGACGTCGACCATGATTGGTTCAACGGCGTTCAGATGCCCGGCAAAGCGCGCTTTGGCGATCGAAAAGTCGAGTTCGGCCAACGCCGTGATGCCGGTGCGGATGTAGCTCGCCTGTGCGCCGACCATGTCGGACAGCTCGGCCAGAATCCGGGCGACTTCGTCGGCCTCGTCCAGTTGCAGTTCGCGGAGTTTGTTGTTGAGCTCCACCACGACGAGCGGTTCGATGTACAGGGTGATACCTTTGCCCGATTGGTCATGCACGAGCCCTTTGACCATCCGCTTGTGGCTGGCTTTGACCGGTACGACGTAGCGGCCGTTGCGCACGGTGACGATGGACTCTTGCAGGGCATCGCTGTACTGCCCAGACGAGACGATGTGTTGCAGGCGCTCTTGGACACGTGCCATGGTGATGCGGATCTCGCTCCGGAGCGAACCCAGCTTGGGGCTGGCCGAGTCGAGCACTTCGCCGTCGTTGTTGATCGAGCGGTCGATGCGGTCTTCGATGTTGGGGAGGACCGGCAGCCGTTGGATGGCGTCGTAGAGCAGCGGGATGCGCACTGGGTCGACCGACGCAAAGCTCTGTTTGAAGCGCCGGGCGGCACCCAGCGTCCGTGCGACTTCGAGCAGAGAACCGGCGTCGAGCACGCCACCACGTTCGGCCAGGCGCACGCTGTCGCGGATGTCGCGGGCGGCGCCGATGCTCAGATCGGGGTAGGTGTCGAGCAGATAGCACGCTTCACGCGTTTGGGCCAGCGCCATGCCGATGACATAGGCGTCGCACGAAGGCGACAGCGTCTGAATCATCTGCTTCGACGCCGAAAAGCTGGCGTGCAGCGCCAGCATGTTTCGGATCGCCGGGAATTCGAGGGTTGTCAGGGTATGTTCTGGGATGTTCATTGGTTCGCTTGTTCTGGGAAGAGTTCATAGATGTCACTAAACACAAACGGTGCAATAATCGACACCACCGTCGGTGCAGCAGTAACCGCCAGTGGCTTGATGGTTTTGGA
>CAIPUQ010000500.1 GCA_903868295.1 uncultured Roseiflexaceae bacterium | reverse complement strand
CGCCCCGTGATGCCGTGCTCGAGTTGTCGTTCGATGTCGCCCAAGAGCGCACTCGCACCAAAGCGGAACCGGCTCGCGTCGAGCCACTCACGCCCCAGCTCGTCGTCCACCAACAGGAGCCAGTCCAGCGCCTGTTTGGCCGTCCGGATGCCGCCCGCCGGTTTGAAGCCGACAATCTGCCCCGTCCGCTGATGGTAGTCGCGGATCGCCCGCAACATCACCAGACTCACCGGCAACGTCGCGTTGGTCGGCTCTTTGCCCGTCGACGTCTTGATGACATCCGCGCCGGCCATCATACACACCAGTGACGCCCGCGCCACATCCGTCAACGTGCCCATGTCGCCCGTGCCGAGGATGGTCTTCATGTGGGCATCGCCACACGCCGCACGGAAGGTTTTGATTTCGTCATACAACGCCTGCCAATTGCCCTCGAGCACGTGCCGGCGCGAGATGACGATGTCGATTTCGGCCGCACCGGCTGCCACCGACAGCTCGATTTCGCGCACCCGTGTTTCGAAGGGGCTCAACCCTGCAGGGAACCCCGTCGACACCGCTGCCACCGGGATACCGCTCCCCGCCAACGCCGTTACTGCCGGCGCAATCATCTCGTGATACACACACACCGCGCCGACGTGAACGGTCTTGGTGGTCATCCCCAAGGCGTCGAGCAGGTCCTGCCGCACCGGTTGGCGCGCTTTGGCACACAGCCGCTGCACCGTCCCCACCGTGTCGTCACCCGCCAACGTCGTCAAATCGATACAGGTAATCGCCCGCAACAACCAGGCGAGTTGATAGTCTTGTTTGACACTGCGCCGCGCCACATGCGACGCACAACGCCGTTCGACCGCACTGCGGTTAATGGTGGTCGCCTGCACCCAACTGACGTCGAGCGCAATCGCTTCAGGGCGTGGATGATGAGACATACAGACTCCTCGCCGATGCTTTGTTTTGTGTATTATAGTGAGAAAAGCAGCAGGGCTGGACGCCAGCCCCGCTGGTCTGCCTGCCAGGCGCTGCCTGGCAATCACCCGCCCACGACAGCTCCTGCGCCCATTGTGTATGTCGAGCTGACCGTGGCGCACGCAAGACCGCGCCACGCTCCCCTGCCATGCGGTAGGCGAGTGTTTGTACACCAAAGGATTGTTCGATGAAAACCATGACCTGCCGCCAACTCGGTGGTGCCTGCGACCTAACGTTCCATGGCGATACGTTCGACGAGATGGCCGCCCAATCCCAATCCCACGCCCGGGCCATGTTTGCAGCCCAAGACGCAGATCACCTCGCCGCCATGGAGGCCATGTCGGTCGTCATGGCCAATCCCAGCGCCATGATCGCCTGGATGGACGACAAAAAACAGCTCTTTGATTCGTTGCCACACACGTAGGGGCGAGGCATGCCTCGCCCGCACTAGGCATGCCTCGGCTCGCAGTGTGTCCGCCGGGCGAGGTCCACTCCAAGCCCATGGACTGCGGCCAGAATAGTCCACTCCAAGCCCATGGACGCAGGTCCATGGGCTACCATACATCTCCGGCACGCCAATCACACACCACCACACAGTCGCGTGTGTGCCACGACGCGTCCGCAGCCAGCACCATCAGGCCTTCGTCTTCGTCTGCAGTGCGCACCCTCTGTTCATTTTCGGTGACATAACTTTTGCCCAAAAATCGCACCCAGCCCAGTTTTTCGTAGAATCCCTGCTCACCCGTCGACAACATCGTCAGCGCATATGT
>CAIPUQ010000499.1 GCA_903868295.1 uncultured Roseiflexaceae bacterium | reverse complement strand
GGTTCGATTACACCAACAGCGAACGCGTCTGTGGGGTCGATGCGACGCAGGATTGTGTGCTGGCGTTCGAGTCCGATGTGCTCGCTGCGCTCGATTACCTCGCGACCAACATCGGGAGCCCCGGCTGGGGGACCCTCGCAGCAGTCAATCTGAGCATGGGGGTAGACCCCAGCGCAACCCCTTGTGATACCGAGGTTGTCGATGGCTGGGGTCTCTACAAAACGTACGTAGACACGCTCCGTAGCCTCGGTGTCGCGACGGTTGTATCGGCCGGCAACGACGCAAACACCGCGGGGGTGAGCCATCCGGGCTGTATTTCGTCAGCGGTGACGGTAGGGTCCACCCGTAGCCCGCGTGCCGATTTGGCGCTGCTCGACAGCGTGTCGACCTTTTCGAATGCACCAGCAACAAGCGTCAATACCCCCAATGGCCAAACGGATCGACTCCTCGATATGCTCGCTCCTGGTGAGCCCATCCGGTCGTCGATGGCGTATCCAGCAGGGAGCTATGCAGATTTGTCGGGCACATCCATGGCCGCCCCCCATGTCGCCGGAGCCTGGGCAGTGCTCAAAGGGATTCTCCCTGCTGCCAGTGTGACCGACATCCAGCAGACCCTGCGAGTGACCGGTCAGCCCATCAGTGACACACGCGTCACGAGCCAACCCGCACTCGTACTGCCGCGTATCGCGTTGAACGACGCCGTGGCACTCCTCCGGACGGCCAGCCTGCCGCTTGGCATAACACCAAACGGGATCGAGTTTGGTGCGGTACAGCGCGGGACGAGCGCTGTCGGCCGCATCACCATCCAATACACCGGGGTGCCGGTACGCATCGTGCGTACGGCAGTGAGTGCGCCATGGGTGGTTACCCCGCTTGGATGCGGGACAATCATCGACGACATCGCCGATCGCTGTGTCTACGAGGTGCGCTATGCACCCACCAGCGCCGCACCCCTAGGGTGGAACACCACGAGCATCGCAGTGACGCTCAACGGCGTGCGGACATTGATTGGATTATCTGCCCAAACGGTGGCAGTGTTGCCACCTACGGCTGCGACGCAAACGGCGCAGGTCGCAGCGGCACGATTGACCCAAACACCCACGACCACCCCATCGGCGACACCGCTCAGTCATGCGCTTGCGTTGACGCACATTGCCAATGCAACCCGCACGTTCCGCCGTGCGGCAACGACCACCGCAGCCCAGGCTGCGTCTGCAACAGCATGGGGGATAAGCGCAACCGCAGAAGTAACCGCAGGTGCCCCGACGTATACCGCAACGCCGACAGCCACCGCCTCGGTGACGGGGACGATGCGTTCCGGTACCAAGACGATTGCTGCGGCCAGAACCGCGACCCAACGCCGTGTGGTTGCCCTCACGCAGACCAGCCAGCGTATCCGCACTGCTACCGCAGCCGTCAATCAAACGGCGCAGTCGCTACGTGAATCAGCAACTGCCGACGTCGCGAACGGCTCCCCCTCCCATACGCGGACCCGTACTACCACCCCCAATCGGACTGCACATACTACGACAGCCACCCGCACCAACACCCGCGGTCCAACCCTCACCCCGACAGTGGCCATCCTGAGCGCCCAAAGTACCGTCGCCAATGCACGCTACCAACGGATGGTGGTGCGCAACACCGGGACTGTCGCGGTCCTTGTGCATCAGGGGAATCGCCTCGGCAACGACACCCCACTCGTCACGCTGGTGCGCTTGAGTGATCTGCGGTTTGGCACTGGGGTCGCACTCGATGGCCAGACAGCAACGGCACTGTGCGTAGACCCCCGCAGTCAAGACAAACTGTACATTGCGGGTAGACTCGATTGGCAGACAGGCTATATACAGGCCGTCAGTGTCGCAACCGGGCGCGTCACAATCCTCGGGACGACGGTGTTTTCGTTGCCCGCAGGCAGTGATGTCCGTACCATACAGGCCATCGGTACGCGCGTGTGGGTCGGTGTCGCCCGCGCAGTGGGACCAGCGGCGTTGCTGAGCGGTGAGCTCCATGGATTCGACGTTTCGTCAGCGCGTGCAATGTCTCCATTGCCCAACGGCAGCCTGACGGTCGCGGCTATTCCGCAGGTCATCATCCCCATCGAGGACAGTGACGATCGCATTGTCATTGCTGGTCGGGTCGATCAGCACAGTGCCGATACTGGTTTTCTCCAAGTCGTCTTACGGACCGGTGATGCATGGAGCACGCGGCCAGCGGTCTATGCGAGTGCACCCTTTAATGATGGGGCGGTTACCTACATGCTCCAGAGTGATGAGCGAACGCCGTTGCTCAGCATCGTCGACGGTGCGCGGATTGCACTCTACACATTGTCACCAGAACACACATTCATCTATCGCAGTGCCGACGTGCGTACCCCTGCATCTGCGATCACCAGTGATGGCGATAGCGTCGCCGCATTGGGGTATACGATAGCCGATCGCAAAAATGTGGTGACGGTCTATCACCGCGTCGCCGATACGCTCATCCTGCGTCGGCGTGCCGCCCTCACAAACACTGCCGGCGGGATTGCTGGGCTTTCGGCGAGTACCCCGTGGCTGTACCTGCTCGATGCTCTCCGATTGTCACGCACACCGTGGCCCTAAATCGCTGACCCGTGCGCGTGCCTACTGACTGCATGCGTGGCTCACTGCGATACAAGCGATCCATCTGACAAGGAGGGTCACGCCTCCGTACCTACATCTGGATGTCAATCCACCATTGCAGCAACGCAGACATACACGTTCCAGGAGTAGTTATAACGCATGCGTCATTGCGCGTTTTTTGTTCTCTGCACGAATTGTTAAAATAATCAAGATTTATTGCTTGTAACTCCAAAAATTCACTGCTCGATCACGAGAAAATCTAGGCTGTGGACGGTATAGATAGGTATGTGGTACACCACAACAATGACCTGCACTGCATGAACGAATCGCTCCCTGCACCATACAATTCGCGGTTGCATCGACAGATTGTGTATAATCATTTCAGCTCAATGACACATCTACAAGACAAGTACGTCCCCCTGTAGCGCACAGGGGCTTTGTCACACATAGGGATGCCACAGTAGTACGAATGGTGATTCTATGGTCAAGTCGGTACTGCGCATCGGGTTGCTGCTGATAATTGTGTTGATGACTGTCGCTGGTCCCGTAAATATGGCGGGAGCTGCCGGCGAAGTGGTCTCAGTCCCCGCAGATACCGTCGTGCTGACCAGTGCGACGGGCCACCCGTTGGGCAGTAGCTTCACTGTGAGTGGCTTCAGCACCTCCGATGTCATCGTCAAGGTCGAATTGACCAGCCCCGGCGGCTCTACCTTCACGGTAGGGACGACCACGGGGTTGACCTTGTTGACGGGTTCGACTTCTTGGAGCGGACAGACGCTCGTCTGGTTCCGTGGTCCGGTGAGCAATGTCAACACCGCACTACGCTCCATTACATTAACCACGTCGCTCAGCACAGCGTCACCCACACTCACCGTCTGGGCAACGAGTTATGACTCGAATTACGCTTTTTACCCCGCATTGCGACATTTTTATAAGTACGTTTATACGAACGAAGACCGTAACGGCGCGTACTCCGCCGCAGGCGCCACCTCGTACAAGACACGACCAGGCTATCTTGTGACGGTCGACAGCGCCGGCGAACATGCATTCATCAGTTCGATTGTGGGAAATGCCGAAGAATACTGGATTGGCCTCGACGACATCGGGACCGAAGGTAGTTTCGTCTGGAGCAGCGGGAATGCCCCCGAGGCAAATAATGCACCCAACTGGACAAATTGGTGTGCGAGCGAGCCCGATAGCGCTGGCAACGAAGACGCAGTGCTTGCGTCATATAACAGCGATCACTGCTGGGTCGACATCGACGGAACTATAGTGACCCGCTGGTATGTCATCGAATACGGCGACTCCACTCCCTTCAGCGACACTGCCCAAGATTCGATGAACATCACCGTCGCCAATCCAACAGCGACCCCGACCGACACCGCGACGCCGACCAACACCCCCACCGCGACGCCGACC
>CAIPUQ010000498.1 GCA_903868295.1 uncultured Roseiflexaceae bacterium | reverse complement strand
TTGGTCGACACGCAGAATCCCGCATTCCCGAGCGATTTGGCCCCGTTTGGGGAGCTCGTCGTCGATTCTGTGGTACGATTGAGCACTACCGTTCTGGCCCAAGACGCGACACTCACGAGTGCGCAGTTCCTGCGTGGCTGGGCACAGACGTTGCTCGACCCCAAAAATGCAGCAGGTTTGGCCGATTTGGAAGCAGTCGCCGCGATTGACCCTTTCTATGCGGCAGTCCAAGCAGCCGTGCTAAACCGCTGATCTGCCTGTAGAAGGAGCCGCCATGCCCATCCCATTGACCGGTCATTCGCTCCTCACCCAAGACGATTTGTACTTGTTCAACGAGGGATCGCACTTCGCGCTCCACGAAAAGCTGGGTGCTATTGCGTGCGTCAAAGACGGCGTGATGGGTGTCCACTTTGCGGTGTGGGCGCCGAGCGCGCGCAGTGTGGCGGTGGTTGCCGATTTCAATGGATGGCAGCGTGGCGGCAACATGCTGTGGGCACAGGGGTCTTCGGGCATTTGGGCGGGGTTTGTCGCTCATGTCCCAGTCGGGACCGCCTATAAATACTCCATCGAGACACAGACCGGCGACTTCCTCGAAAAAGCCGACCCGCTGGCGACTGCCAGTGAGGTCCGCCCCAACACGGCGTCGATTGTCAGCGACATGCAGGCCCACCGCTGGGGTGACGCCGCGTGGATGACCGCGCGCGCCACCCGCAACACCAACGGCACCCCGATGAGCATCTACGAGGTACACCTCGGGTCATGGATGCGCAACTCGGACGGATCGTGGCTGGGCTACTTCGATGCGGCCCGCAAATTGGTCGATTACTGCACGATGATGAACTACACCCACGTCGAACTGCTGCCCATCATGGAGTACCCGTATGACGGGTCGTGGGGCTACCAGTCGGTGGGGTTGTATGCGCCGACGAGCCGCTACGGCAGACCGACGGATTTCATGGAATTTGTGGACTACCTGCACCAAAACGATATCGGCGTCATCCTCGACTGGGTGCCGTCGCACTTCGCCGTGGATGCCCACGGCCTGGCTCAGTTCGATGGGACGGCCATCTACGAGCACGCCGATCCGCGCCAGGGCTACCACCCTGATTGGGGCAGTTACATCTTTAACTATGGGCGGCACGAGGTGCGCAGCTTCCTTATTTCGAGCGCAGTGTCGTGGTTCGAACGCTACCACATCGACGGCATACGGGTCGATGCGGTGGCCTCGATGTTGTACCTCGACTATTCACGCAAAGAAGGGGAGTGGATCCCCAATGCCTTTGGCGGCCGCGAAAACATCGATGCCATTGTGTTGTTGCGCCGCCTGAACGAGGCAGTCCACGGCCGGTTCCCCGGTATTGTGATGATCGCCGAAGAGTCGACGGCCTGGCCGATGGTGTCGCGACCGACCTACATCGGTGGCTTGGGCTTCAACATGAAGTGGGACATGGGCTGGATGCACGATACCCTCAAGTACATGACCGAAGATCCCGTGCACCGCAAATACCACCACGACAAATTGACCTTTCGGTCGTTGTATTCGTTCAGCGAGCAGTTCACCCTGGCGTTTTCGCACGATGAAGTGGTCCACGGCAAGGGCTCGATGATGAGCAAAATGCCCGGCGATCACTGGCAGAAGTTTGCCAATCTGCGCACGTTGTACGGCTACATGTATGGGCAATCGGGCAAAAAACTGTTGTTCATGGGCGGCGAGTTCGGCCAGTGGCGCGAATGGTCGCACGAGCGCGAGCTCGATTGGTACCTGCTCAACGAGCCGATGCATGCCGGGTTGCAGCAGTATGTGGCCGATTTGAATCGGCTCCACCGCGACGAGCGCGCG
>CAIPUQ010000497.1 GCA_903868295.1 uncultured Roseiflexaceae bacterium | reverse complement strand
CGCGACTTGTGCCAGGATTATTGCTACTGCGTGCCATGCTACAGACAAGCTCGTTGGTGGTTGGCAGCCAAGTAATCGTCGTCTGTTCGCCGGTCGTCGGGTCGCACCGGACAACGAGGGTAACTGTGTCTGCACCGGTGGCCACCAACTGGAGTGCAACACGGTAGGTTCGACTCGCCACATGGGTCAGTTGATGCTGGAGTTGGCGCAACGACACGTGTTTGGCGTGTACGATGGTTGTCGCCTCGAGGGCTGCACATTCTGGGGCGACCGCGTATGTCAAATCACCCGCCGCATCGAGCGCGAGCACGCGCGGCAATGTCATCGCCCCTTGCCACCCGGCCGCACGACAGGCCTGTTCGACACGTTGTTCTTGGCACCAGCCAATCATGATGCGCCGCCCCTGTTCATCGGTGAAGCTCTGCGGCGCATAAAAACTCACCCCATGGTCGACACGATTGCGTTTGGTCGGTGTAAATGTTCGCCCGTCGAACTGCCCACTCATATAGATGACGCGGCGCATTGGTAATGGCGAGGTGATGAACACATGCTGGCCATTACTCGCAAAAAAATCCGGGCATTCATATAACTGTTCGTTGATGGGATCGTCTGACTGAATCATCCGGCCGAGGTACTCCCAGTCTAGCAGGTCGACCGAACGAAACAACGGCGCGACTGCATGTGTGCCATCGCCGGAACCGAGGATTTGATACCAATACGTCCCGTCGTGCCACATACTGTGGTCGCGGAAGTCTTCCACCAAATTGTCAGGCAACGTGCGAATGACCGGGTTGTTCGGCTCTTTGCGAAAAGTCCGCATCGTCTCATCTGCATATGCAAGGCACGGCAGCTGATGGGGACTATTGACTCCGGTGTACATAATCACCGGTGCACCGTTGTGCACGATTGCACATCCCGAAAAGACGCCGCTCCGGTCATAGGGTGCATCGGGTGCGAGCGCAAGGGGGAGATCTTGCCAATGCACGAGATCGGTGCTTACTGCATGGCCCCAATGCATGGCTCCCCAAACCGCTGCATGTGGATTGTATTGATAAAAAAGGTGATATTCACCCTTCCAATGCATCAATCCGTTAGGGTCGTTGAGCCACCCTTGCGGGGCGACATAATGGTACCGTGGGCGATGGGGGTCGTGCTCGAATGCATCTCGCGTCGCCATAGTATCCTCTCTCTGGTCGTGGTGTCCGTATGATACCAAAATGCGCTCTTGGATGCGTCTTATGCCGGCACCTGTCGGTACGGACGTACCCACGTCGTTACGGCGTTTTCGAGGAGTGTCTCGAACCCGATTGATTGATAGATGCGTTGTGCATCCCCGGTATGCTCGGCAAAGAGATACGGAATCGCGCCAGCGGCGACGATATCTGCTGCGACCGCTGCTACCATTGCCCGGGCCAGACCACGGCGCCGGAATAGCGGGTCCACGTAGACACCTTCGATGCGGCCGATGCCGTCGTGGATGTAGACGAGGCACCGGCCTGCAGGCGCGTCGTCGCACCAGATAATGGTCGGGATGACCGCAGGGCTACTACACTCGGTGATGCGTAAGGCCATCATCGTGTCGACATCAGAATAAGCGTCGACACCGTTGAGGCTTGCCCAGGTGCGAAATTCGGACAGACTACTGGGGTGCGTCAGCACGCATGCTGCGGGGGCGGGCAGAACAACACCGCACACTGCCATCAAATCGTACTGCCCCCATGCGAGCATCGGCAGAAAACCCGCCGTACGCAATGCATTGTGCAGCGTGTCAGGACGATGCATGCAATCGAGATACACCACACTGTCGAACCGTAGTGCGTCGAAGTGGGCGATGATCCGTTCAATCTGGGCTGCTGTTTCGTTGCTTTGGAAGCGGAGCAGCCCCACGTGGTTGGGGTCGTACCGGCCAGCCAGCCCTGGGTTGGCGTAGAGCACATAGCCATCGAGGGCAGTTAATTGACTCATCGTGCCGAAGTACTCAGCATCGTGCTGCCATATGCGATGGATGAGTGCATCGTGTTGTGTGTGCAAGTCGACCATGTTATATCCCCGTAACATGCGCGAGTTGCCCGACGCCGGCGGTAATTGCCATCCCGATGATGCCGCCGAGGACGATGCGTACGGTGGTTTTGATAAGCGGAGAACCAGCAGTACGCGCGCTTAATACCCCCGTCAGCAATAATCCAATCAGCGACATGACGACGATTGCATATGCTTTGCCCCCCAGTGAGGGTGCAAAGACGCCGAGGAACGGGATTATCCCGCCGACGATGAAGCTGATACTCGAAGCAAAAGCTGCCTGCAATGGCCGCGCGACCGTCGCTTCGTTTTGGCCGAGTTCGTCTATGAGATGCGCCTTGAGGCCGTCTTTTGCATGGAGCTCTTTGGCGACGGCGCGGGCGAGTTCCTCAGACAAGCCACGCTCGACGTAGATTGCAGTGAGGGCAAGCTCTTCACCGACGGGGTCTATCCGCTGATGCTCGATTTCGAGTGTTTTGTCTGCAGTCTCGATATCGGTTTGCGAACTGACCGACACATACTCGCCGACTGCCATCGACATCGCTCCCGCGGTAATGCCTGCAATACCCGCTGTGATGACCAAGCTGTCTTGACCGGCTGCGACGATGCCGATAAGCAGACTGGCGGTCGACACGAGACCGTCGTTTGCGCCGAGGACCGCTGCACGCAGCCAGCCGGCACGATGGGCGCGATGGTCGAGATTGCGCTTCTCGACCGCAGCAAGCAGTCCACTGCGCTGGGGTTGATTGGATTGTGTCATCGTCTTGTTCACTTCCGTCGTGCACCACCGACAGGGTCGGTTTATGCATCTCCGTGCATTATACGCCGTGTGCAGGAGGTATTTACGACAACAACCATGCGATGCTGTTCTGCCAGATGCGCGCCATGGCTGGTGGGTCGAATGATTGCATGTTGTGTCCCAGTGCATTGAAGACTGTTTTGCCGCTGCGTGGTGATGCGTCGAGCGTCGTCAATAGCGGATGTTCGCCGCCCTCCCAGCTGCCCCACAACAGATGCTGTGGGTGACGCGTCGCGTCGATGCGCAACGAATGATAGAGCTCGTCGTCGATGTCAAAGTCCGCCACGCCGGCGGTAATCGGGTGTGGTTGTGTATCAACGCGGATCCGATGCGGCACAAACGGCGAATGAGACGCCCGTTTGACGCCCCAGGTGACCCCAAGCGTGTCGCCAAACTCTGGCCAATCGGTATAGCACCCAATTGCGCCGTGGTGGATGACCAGTGGTCGCTGTGCGTGGGCATAACGCAGGAAATTCGATTTGGCCGGCTCTTCGATCGGCGCATAGGTCATATTGCCGGCCCAGTCGGCGTTCATCCCGGGCCAGTACATCCCCATCAACACCAGCAAGTCGACATCATCGAGGTCAGCAAACGCTGCGGTATCAGCCACGATACTCGTTCGGTAGTCGGGCCCAAGCCACGAGGCGATGCGTTCAGCTTGCGCAGCAACAGGGTGGATGGCGGGTCCGCCCACATGAAAACGAATGTGCATCGGTGTGTCCTTCTTCCTTTTTTTTGCTGTTGTCTAGTATACCGGGTGTCACACAGAGCGAGATGCGTCTCGTATAATACGCAGACGTACAGTGAATCGAGGCTATGGTGCAACCAACACTCCCACGCGTGCTGCGGAGTCCGACCGTCCGTGGTGCGCTTTACTACTTTGGATATTGGGGTGTGGTCGGGTCATACATTCCGT
>CAIPUQ010000496.1 GCA_903868295.1 uncultured Roseiflexaceae bacterium | reverse complement strand
GAGGGATCAATGCGTATCCGAATGCTATTGGCCATGTGTATGCTGACGGTGTTGTGCACCATGGCGCCCCGTGCTGCGGAGGCAGCAGGTCCGCTGTGCTTCCCCGAGACAGGGTATTGTGTCGAGGGGCGTCTGCGCGAGTTTTGGGAACAAAACGGCGGATTGCCCATTTTTGGATTCCCCATTCGCAATCCCGAACGCATGTACATTGATGGCACCCAGTACACCGTTCAGCGGTTTGAACGCAACACGTTGGAATTGCACCCCGAGAATCGACGACCCTATGACGTGCTCCTCGGTCGATTAGGAGCTGATCAGATTTCGATGACGAATCGAAATTGGTACAACTTCCCCAAAAACGGCGATACCGGTGGCTGCCGCGTGTTTGCCGAAACAGGGCATGCCGTCTGTGGGGCAATTTTGCAGGCGTGGCGGGCCCAAGGGTTGAATATCGATGGGCGGCGGGGTTTCTCCGAAGCCGAAAACCTCGCGTTGTTTGGGCTCCCACTTTCGGACCTGCAAAGCGAAACGCTCGCGAATGGCCAGACGTATCAAGTGCAATGGTTCGAGCGTGCCCGCTTCGAGGTACACCCCGAAAATCCGCCCCCGTACCAGATTCAACTCGGTCTGTTGGGCAACGAAGTACTGCAATCCGACAAATCGCTGAACGACAAACGCATGACCGAGTCGACGATCCTCTTTGTCGATCTGCCGTACGGCACAAAGCAGACATTGACCGAGAGCTATGGACCGTCTGAGGCAGCCGAAAAGGAATTCTGGCCGAGTGCCGATTCTGCCGTCGGCTTCTTCAAAAACACCATGCGTCTAGACACCTACCACGTCAAATACAACACCTTTGCGGCCTATGACGATGTGGGATTCTTGTATCTGACCGCATACGTCACGCACTTCCGCAGCGACTTCGGCGCAACGGCATTTTTGGACGAATGGTACCGGATTACCTACGAGCGGGTGAAAAAAGAAAAAACATCGAACATCCGCAAACTACCGATCAAAGGGGTGGGGGCAGATCAGATTCGTGCCTACTGCACGACCGATTCGTATGACGCATGGAACGACGATGCCGCCCTGTCATTGCGTGAATGTGATGATTTGTACGTGTTCTACCGCAACGGCAACAAAACCGGCGTTTTGATTTTCACCCTGCCGTATGATGTGCGGCTTTCGAAGATTATTCCGTATATTACCCAAGCGGTCACGCGGATGGGCTGGGAATAACGCACAATTGTGGACGAAACGAGTGATATCGTTGTTCGACACAGAAAGGAACTCCCCATGCGTCGGATGATGATACTGCTGGTGGTTGCGATGGTTGGGCTATCGGTGTGGAATCCGATGGCGGTCCACGGTGCACAACGCTGCTTCAGCGAGACGGGCTTTTGTATCGATGGTCGCATACGTGAATTTTGGGAACAAAACGGAGGATTGGCGGTGTTCGGGTACCCCATCGGGGCACTCGTTTCGGTGCAAGTCGATGGGAAGAATATCTCCTCACAACAGTTTGAGCGCAACCGGATGGAACTTCACCCTGAGAATGCCAGGCCGTATGATGTCCAACTCGGACGTTTAGGAGCGCAGTACACCCAACGGACGTTCGACATGCAGAATCTCCCGTCAGAGGGCATTGCTGAAACGGACATCTCGGGCGATTACCTCGCGTATCGAGATGATTGCCGGTGGTTTGTAGAAACACAGCACTATATCTGTGGCGACTTTTATGATTATTGGCACAATCATGGTCTGCAATTCGATTCCAATCCACGGTACACCGATGCAGAACGGATTGCGCTGTTTGGCCTCCCGATTTCTTCCTTTCGGAGACAAACAATTAATGGCCAAGAGTTTTTTGTGCAGCTATTCGAACGAGCACGCTTCGAATACCATCCCGAAAACCCAGCTCCGTTCAAAGTACAACTCGGGTTACTCGGCAGAGAAGAAGCCGTGATTGAAACGCCGCCGCCAGCAGATGTTCCAGCGGTCAGTGCGGTGTCGAACGGAGTACCGACCACACCGGTCATTCTGCCCGAATCAGATCTGCGCGCCTTTCGCTACAAAATGCCCACACCGGGTTATTGGATGGCCAGCGCCGATGGCATGGTTGCGTCGGTAGGGAGCTTTCAATATATGCGGGAATTAAAGGGATATACGGCACCGAAAGGTCAAAAGTTTGTTGTATTTGCCATTACAATCAAGAATACGCGGACTGAAGCGTATCGTGGCGAATATGTCAACACCGCTTACTTCACTATCACCGACCTCGAAGGGGTGGCGCGCGACCGTATCGTAGCGACCTATGCACTGGAAGGCATCTTCCAAGCAGCCTATCTCAGCCCTGGTCAACAATCAGGCGGGCAGATTGCCTTCTTGATCCCGTCGAATAGTGCCCCCGGTCAAGTCCATATTGACTTCTCAGACAATCCAATAACCATCGAATTGCGTACCTGGCCCATCACGCAATAACGTCAGCGGATGGCGAACGCCACGTCTACTTCACATCATCACACCACGTCAGATTTCGTTCGACGTGGTGTGTTTTTGTAGTAAAAATATCGCTCATATTTACGCAATTTTATACATAAAACGTTTGTTATCAATTCT
>CAIPUQ010000495.1 GCA_903868295.1 uncultured Roseiflexaceae bacterium | reverse complement strand
TTGATGCTGGCACGCAACGAAGCTGCAGCGAATATGCGTTTTGTGTTGGTCGATATCGCCACATTGTTGCTGGAAGTCGTACGTGAGCTCAAACCATTGGCAAACGGTGTCGTGTTGACGTTGGATGTCCGATCCGTCGTCTTTGTCGAGGGTGATCGTGATCGTATCAAGCAGGCGTTGATTAATGTGTGTATGAACGCGCTCCAGCATACATCAGCCGGTGGCACGGTGACGTGTACACTCAATGGCGATGGTCGCACCGCCAGTATCACCATAACGGATACTGGGGCGGGGATGAGCAGTGGTGACCTCGAACACATTTTTGAACGCTTCTATCGTGCGGACCGCTCACGCACCCGCACCCCCGGTGCAGTCGGTGGTGGTGCTGGCCTTGGGTTGGCCATCGTCAAGTACATTGTCGAGGCACATCACGGGGTGGTGCGTGTGCAATCGAAGCTCGGTGAGGGCACCACGTTCCGTATTGAATTGCCCTGTATCGAAGCTGTCAACGACGACGAAGACGATCGATAATCACCCAAACGGTGCGGGTGCTATCAGCACATCACAAAATACGCTATACTCGTCCTACCCCCAATCGCCGTTCAACGGGAGCGCCCATGCGTGTATTGACACTCAGTGATGAGGTCGTGCCGGTGGTCTATAGTTTGCAAATCAAAGAGCGATTTGCAGATGTGGACCTCGTGTTGGCGTGTGGAGATTTGCCGTACTATTACCTCGAGTATTGTGTCTCGATGTTGAATATTCCCTGCGTCTATGTTGCTGGGAACCACGACAAAGACGAATGGACGGGCGGCGGAGAACTGATTACCCATCCGCGTGGTTGCACTTCGGTAGAAGATCGCATCATCATGATGAACGGTTTGACGGTGGCTGGGTTAGGGGGTTCGTTGCGGTACAACAACGAATCGGGTGCCCAGTACACCGAAGCGCAGATGCTCATGCGCATGCTGCGATTAGCAACACGCGTCCGATTGCACACTGCACTGACCGGGCGTCGTCTTGATGTGATGCTCTCGCATGCGCCACTCGCTGGTATTCACGACGCAGCCGACCGACCGCATCGTGGATCGCATGCGTTTGTGACGTTCCAACGGTGGTTTCGACCGACGTACTGGATCCATGGTCATGTGCACCGCAACTACTCATACGGTGTAGCTACTGAAACTTACTATAATCAAACGATGATTCTCAACACCGCTGGATATCGCCACATGACGATCGAACGGTCAAACCCAACAGGACGCACACATGTCTGATCGTCAGTTTATGGATGCTGCTGCCCGTACACAATTTGAAGATGCCCGCCGCCGCGAATGGATTGCCGCGCTCACCGATGCTCTCTACCATGCCCCGCATGATTTACTCGCGTTCGAAGAAGTGCGCCAACGCCTGCAAATTCACGGCCAACGGAGCCTCGGGCTGCAGACCATCCCGCTCAACAACATTATTGGAAGCGAAGGGAGGTACGGCGATTTTGACCGACACTTCCTTCCCAAAACGGATCACACCCGTGATCGCTGGATGAACGTCAACAAAGCTGCCTTGCAGTATATTGATTTGCCGCCTATTGATGTCTACAAAATCGGCGACATCTACTTTGTCCGCGATGGCAATCACCGTATCTCTGTGGCCCGTCGTTTGGGGCAACGCGACATC
Organism: uncultured Roseiflexaceae bacterium; assembly: GCA_903868295.1. Lineage (GTDB taxonomy): Bacteria > Chloroflexota > Chloroflexia > Chloroflexales > Roseiflexaceae > UBA965. The sequence goes on along the minus strand of CAIPUQ010000495.1, from coordinate 1,811 downwards.
GATGCCAATGTCACCGAGTTACTGGTCGATGTGCCGATGACCCGTGATTTGACGGTCGATGTATTGCCGCTCAAAGAAGAATACAGCGACTTTCTGGAATGGACGCAACTCCACACGGTGCGGCCCGATCAACGCATTGAGTTCAGCGAAAGTGGAGGCTACCTCGAACTCATCCGACACATCAATGGGCGACGATATTTTATGGGCCTCGAACAACAGCGTCCTATCGAATCATTGGAGGCAGTGGTGGATTGGTACGACAACATCTACATGCCTACCGTTGCGGTGATTCGTACCCAGAATATTCTCCAGCACTTCCCCGGCCGGACCGAGGCCGATTTGTACCGGTGGATCATGGAACATCGCTGGTACATGCTCGAAAAATCCGGTGGTCAAGACCCCGGCCCGGCGCTGGCAGCAAGCGATTTTGCGCAGTCTTATGCTACACAGCGTTGGTACCACGGGTTGGCACAACGCGTATCGTCGCTCTTGAGCTTCCGAGTTGATGGTGGGTCAGACTGAGGTGCGGTCGGGTTGTTTCGCCCACCAATCGTGATACGGCAGGAGTGCTGACAACGGAACGACCACATCGTGGCTCAGGATGACCTAGTGACGTTGATGTTGTCGGGGTGCATGTCTGCGATGAACTGTCGGCAATGTCCACACGGCGGGATGACATAGATTGCACCGTCTTCGTCCTTCCAGACGGCGACGACGGTATGCACCAGATAGGTCTGACTCGCGCCGATCATTGTAGCAATCGCGGTACGTTCGGCGCAGATGGTGTTCGAATCCGTGCCGACACAGACGCCCGTGTAAATGTCCCCGTCTGTACTGACGACTGCAGCGCCGACATCCGCGACAACGCCGGATTTCGTCTGTTTGGTCGCAATCATCTGCGCTGCGACGGCAATCAGTTGCTGGGAGGAGTGTCTGGGCGGGCTCGTGGACGTCATGGCATGCCGAGCTTTCGCTATACGGTGCTGCCGCTGGCGATTTGTGCGGTGGGGAACTGTGCTTCGACACGTTCAGCGTTGACCACGACATTGCGGCCGATGACACAATCAGCGGGAATGCGTGCGCCCTTGCCGATTACATTGATGCCAGTGTTGACCTTATCGGGTTGCAGGACATTGGGAGTGTCGAGGTCGTCCCCGCTCCCCACAACGGCGTTCGCACCCACGACGACATTTTTGTCGATGATGGACCTGTCGACGACGGCTCCGGGGCCGATCCATGTGTCGGTCATGATGACGCTGTCGCGTACTACGGCCCCGGGAGCGACATACACCCCAGGCGACAGAATCGACCGCTCGACGGTGCCATGGATGCTACAGCCATTGCATATCATGCTCTGGCTGATGATGGCTTGCGGACCGATTTTGGCAGGCGGGCGCTCTTCGGATCGCGTGTGAATGACCCATGATGGGTCGTAGAGGTTCAACGTATGATTGGGGTCAATCATCTCCATACTGGTCTTCCAGTAGGAGTCGATGGTACCGACGTCGACCCAATACCCTTCGAAGGGATATGCAAAGACGCGATCGTTGGCGACCATAGACGGAATGACGTTTTTGCCAAAATCCGTCCGATTGACCCCGTCGTCCTGCGTGGTCAGCGCGCTGATGAGGGCGTCGGCGTTGAAGACGTAGATGCCCATGCTGGCCAATGTTCCCTTGTCGCGCTTCTTGGGCTTTTCGGTGAACGCTACGACTTGCATGCTGTCGTCGACGGTCATGATGCCAAAGCGATCGGTTTCGTCGAGGGCCACATGCATCACACCAACGGTCAAATCGGCTTTTTGTTGCAGA
>CAIPUQ010000494.1 GCA_903868295.1 uncultured Roseiflexaceae bacterium | reverse complement strand
CTCACACAGATGCACTTCGACGCGTTGGCGGTGGCACATCAGGATGAACGCCGCTACGCATTTCTGTCGCGTCCCACGCGCTGGAACGGGGTGCAGTCAATGCGTATCGGGACGACGACATTCACCGATCCGGCCGAAGCTCGCGGGCTCGGGGTGCGCGTCATCAGCGCGAGTCTCTCGCACGTATGGCAGCCCTTCCCTGCGGTCCTGTGGGTGTGCTCTGTAGCGCTCCTTTCTCTCATGGCCGCATTGACCGCATGGCTCCTTGGCTGGGGGTGGCGTGGAGTCCTCATGGCGTGCGTCCTCATGTTGCTCATGGCAACTGTGATGCAATGGACCAACCCACGTGCAGCAGGGTTGTGGGTACGCAATCTTGCAGGGGTGTCGATCATCGTCCCGCTCGCCGTATGGCTGTTGCGGCGTTGGTTCCCCGCACTCTTGCTGACGGGATGGGCGAGTGTGCTGCTGCTGCGATTGTGGGGTATTCGTGCGCCTTCGTTCGAAGGGCATGATTATGCAATCCATTTGCGCAGGTTGAGCGACTTCCGTACGGGGATTTGGACCATGAGCGCCCATCCGTACGAATTCGGACGCCGCCAATCGGTCATTTTGCCGCTGTTCTACCGTGTTTCCGATGCGCTCGCAGAGGTGCTCGGGACGCACCTGGCCATGCACCTCATGATCGTTTGTGCCGAGACATCGATTGCGCTCCTCGTCTGGCTCTTGCTCAAGCGGGTATCGTTCCCGCCCCGGGCTGCGCTGCTCGGTGCGTTGCTTGTTTTGCTGCTGCCGTTGTCGTCGAGTGTGTTGTACTGGGCGTTTATGCAGCAAATCAGCGCGCACGTGCTTGACCTTTGCGATTGCGTACTTGACCACTAGGGGTACGACAAAATCTGCCTGGTTGGCTGCAGTGCTCCTCGCGGTGGTGGCGTTGACCCACATCGGCGAAACGTTTATTGCTGCGGTCTGGTATATCGGGTTGCGTCTGGCCGAACCCGACCGCTTCCGCCCGCAGTGGTGGTGGCGCTCAATCCCGGTTGTCGTGGCGGGGGTTGCCGTACTGCCGTTGTATCTGACATTTCTGGGGAACGTCGGCGCAAGTGGGAGCGCGCTCATCCAACCGATCGGCCCAGCAATCCTGGCACAATTGGGGGTCGCATTCACCGTCGGCTTGGCACCCGTGCCCGTCGGCGCTGCGTTGATTGCGCTGGCAGTGTTGGTCTGGCAACGGCCGCGCTTGGCCATCCCATGGCTTGCCGTGGTCGCAGTGTTTGCCACCGTCGAGGCACTGACGCGTGCCCAAGTCCGTTATTTGTACACGGGTGCGCCGTTGATTGCCGTTGCCGTGGGCTGGGGTATCCAGCGCGTCTGGCGCTATGGCTGGGCGGGGCGACTACTGGTATTGCTCGTCGTCAGCTATGTCGCATGGGTCAGTAGTGCGCTCTGGATCGACGCGGTCATGGGCTGGCAGAAACCACGCATCGATGGACTCACCCACTAACTACGCGCCCCACGCTCTGCGGCTTTGCGTAACGCTGCGGCAAACGGTGAATCGTCTTGCGCGCCTTCGTCGGCATCGTGCGATGTATAGCCGGGTGCAACGGGAGGTTCTTCGTCGTCGTCG
>CAIPUQ010000493.1 GCA_903868295.1 uncultured Roseiflexaceae bacterium | reverse complement strand
GAAATCGAAGCAGATGCCGTCATCGACAATGACTAATCACAATATGCCAGAACTCCCGCTGCGCCACGAGGCCCTCAGTCCACGCACCCCGAGTGCCCAACCACCATTACTGGTGTTGCTCCACGGCTATGGGAGCAACGAAGAAGACCTGCTCCAACTCGCGCCCTACTTACCCGAAGCGTGCCAGATTGTATCGCTACGGGCGCCATTGATGCTTGCACCAGGATCCAATTGCTGGTACGAACTCGCCTTTACGCAAACCGGGATAGTCGCTGACACCACCCAAGCGCTCCAGTCACTGGCAATTCTGCGTGAGACGTACCATGCGGCCATCGCGCAGTATGCCTGTGATCCAGACCGCGTTGCAGTGGTGGGCTTTAGTCAAGGAGCGGGAATGGCTGGTATGCTTGCGCTCTGCGAGCCAACGATCCGCTGTTCGGTGTTGCTCAGCGGTCTCAACCCCTTTGCTATGCTACCAACGAGTGAAATCACCGTCCCCAACCCGAATGTACTCGTCGTCCATGGCAGTTACGACGAAGTGGTCCCTATTGCGACGGGGCACGCCTGTCGCGATGCATTTGTGGAGCATGGCGCAACCGTTCAATATGCAGAATATCCCATCGGTCACACCATCGATTTGCGCGTGATTGCGGCATTGACGTCGTATCTGGCGGCACATCTATGATGAACCAAAACTCCACCCAGTTTCTCGAGGCGTTTGTGATCATCGAAGCATATCTCGCGTCGATTTCTGACCTCGCAAAAGGGGTACCGTTTGTCGCGCAGGTAGATAGCCTGCGACTCACCGACCAGACCGTGCAAGCATACGCCGAAGATCTAAAGGCGTTTGCCCGCTTGCGCAATGTCATTGTGCACGAGCGTGGTGGCGGTGCGGTATTGGCCGAACCCAATGATTGGGCCGTCCAACGGATCTGCCATGTCCGTGACATGCTCATCCAACCACCAACCGTGTCCATTTTCGCCACGCATCACGTCCTGACAATCCGCAGCGATGATCATCTGTCAGCAGCATCGCGGCTGATGTACGAACACCATTATTCGCAGCTCCCTGTCTATGGATCGAATGGGTATGAAGGCTTATTGACCATTCGCAATATTACCTACTGGATCGGTGCACAATCATCGCACCTGCTCGATTTGAGCAAAGTACGAGTCTCTGCGGTCTTGAAGCATACCGAGCCTGCGGACACCGCATTGTTTGTCAAACCCGACGCATCGTTGGTCGTTGCGCTGAACGTCTTTGCGGCACAGCATCGGCGTGGTAACCCGATTGACGCGGTGTTGATTTCTGAATCTGGCACTGCTGCCAGCGCATTGCTCGGCATTATTGCATTGGCCGACATGCCAGCGATTGCAGAGCGTCTGCGTCTGAGCCAAGAAAGTTAGCGCATTCCCCAACACCCTACCCCGTGTACGCAGTGCGCCGGTGCGCCTGACGAGAGCAGGGAGCGACAACCAGTGACGGGTGTTTGTTCGCATCATATGGACTTCAAAGCATGAGCGTTTCTGTCTGAATGGTCAGAGACGGTATCCATACAGAAACACCCCGTTACATGCCTGGCAATCAAGCCAGATTTTGGCAAAAAAGACAACAACCGCCGCACACTGATGGCGTATGCTGGCAGGGAACAGCATGGATTGCTGTGGTACCATAGCCACAAGAACACTGACCGACAAAAGGATTTGGAATGAACCAGGGGATTTTTGAACCGAGCATTGCATTATACGTATGGGTGAGTTGTGCAGCGCTCGCTGCCGCCCTCATCTATCGAAAAGGCTATCACATTGCTGCGGCGATTGGCATCGGAATCCTGTTGGGACCACTCTCAATCATGATTGCGTTGTTTATTCCCATGCGCAGGACGCCGTCCGGTGACTAGCCCACTGCGAGAGGAGCACCCGATGAATGCGACAGTCATCGCCCGCATGGAAGGCGACGAAAGCATAATCGAAGTCATCGAATATCCATCGCTCAACCTGACCCGTCGACCCGATCTCGCTGCAATTGCATATTATGCTCAGCAGATGGGGGTACGCCTGCGTCAATTGCGGATTACGTTGACCGGCGGTGGTGCCTCAATCGAGCCCGGCATGCTCCAGTTTTCGTACGGGTCAATCCGTACCAATACCACAGCCGGCGGTGCCTGGGGCTTTGTAAAGCGCTATGTTCAAAAACGATTCAACAACGAATCCATCTTCCGCACCACATTCCAAGGCACTGGGGTCATCTACACCGAACCGACATTCGATCACTATCTGCTCACACGGTTAGCACCTGGTGAAGAAGCCATCGTCGACGATGGGCGGTATGTCGCCAGCGAAATAGGCATCGACAACGATCTTGCCTTCAAGAAGAGCATTTCGAGCGTGTTACTCAGCAAAGACGAAGTCGTGCGTACACGCATCACCGGCAAAGGGTGGTGTGTGGTCCAGAGCCCCATTGCTGCGAGCGATGTTTTGCGCATCGACCTCCACGATGAAGAACTCCGTGTCGATGGTGATATTGTGTTGCTCCGCAAAGGGCAGCTCGTCCAACAGGTAGGGAACGCCACTGCCGCTGTTGCGGGATTGGTGACTTCCGGTGAAGGATTGGTCAATGTCTTCCGCGGTACAGGGCAAATTTGGTTGGCCCCTGCCGAACATGGCTACGAGCAGCTCATTGATCTATTGCAGAGCGCCGGGATGCCCTATGGGCCGCGTACCCCGAACAAACCACGCCCCCGGCGTACACTAGAGGACCTTATCTCTTGAACGATAACCCAACACCCCGTCAAATTGTCGCGCGTGGCTATGACCAATTGACCCAGCGCTACGCCGAATGGGCGACCTCCAAACACGACGAGTCACGCGGCCGGTACATGCAGATTTTGCTCGATCATGCACAAAGCGGAATGCGCTTGCTTGATCTCGGCTGTGGTACCGGACTGACTTCAACCAAGCGCCTCGCCGAATCATATCGCGTCACCGCGGTCGACATCTCGCCCAAAAACGCCAAACTCGCAGCCCGTGCCGTCCCACGTGCACAAATAATCTGTGCCGACATGACGCAGCTGGCGTTCCCCCCTGAGTCATTCGACGCCATCTGTGCCTTCTACTCGCTCATCCATGTCCCACGTGAAGACTTGCCCGAGTTCTTTGTGCGATTGACCCGTTGGTTACGACCCAACGGCTTATTCGTTGGCTGTCTGACTGCATATGATTTGCCATCAGAATTCGCCGCTGATTGGCTTGGGGTCCCCATGTACTGGAGCGGATATGACAGTGAGCGTAACCGCGAGCTCCTCCGCGATGCAGGATTGACGGTACACAGTGCGGTCGAAGAAACACAGGACGAAGACGGTGTTGCGGTGACCTTCCTCTGGGTAATTGCGGAACGACCAGCGTTGTGAGGTGCTATGAATCATTTTGTTGCGATTGATCATATTGGGATTGCTGTGACCGACATCGACGAGGCAGTTGCCTTTTATGGGGTGACCTTTGGTGTCCATGAATGGGAACGCATCGAACTCCCCGAACGCGCGATGCGCGTGGCAGTGGCCCGGTACGGTGAAAGTGCCATTGAGCTGATTGCCCCGACGTCTGCAGATGCGGCATTTGCCAAATACTTGGCCGAAAAAGGCCCGGGCATGCATCATATCGCGTACCGTGTAACCGACATCATCGCCTCGTTAGCAGACCTCAAAGCACAGGGTTTACGTCTCATCGACGAAGCGCCGCGCCCGGGGCTGCATGGGACGTTGGTTGCATTCATCCACCCCAAAGCAACCATGGGCACGCTCATCGAGTTGGTCCAACACGTATGAACCCGGTTGGCATCGGCATTATCGGGTGTGGTCCCATCGCGCAAGCAGCACATCTGCCTGCGACGGTCAAGGCCCACAACGCCACGCTCATTGCGGTGTGTGACCGTTCGGAACGGCTACGCACTGCTGCCCAACGTATGCATGGCGCAGCAAATGCATACGCCGATGCCGCCGATCTCTTGGCCGATCCGCAGGTTGAGGCGGTGATTATCGCAGTGGCCGACCCGTTCCATGTGCCGCTCGCCATGGCCGCCCTGCACGCGGGCAAGCATGTTTTGGTCGAAAAGCCGCTCAGCGATACCCTCGCCTCTGCCCACGAGTTGGCAGCAATGCATGCACAGAGCGACCGCATCCTACACATCGGCAACAACAAACGCTATGATATGGGCATCGAATATGCCCACGACATGGCCTGGGGTCTCCTCGGCCAGCGCATCGCCTATCGCGGCTGGTATTGTGATTCACACCTCCGCTATACTGCGACCGACAATCTACAGCCGACATTTGTCACGGCTGATGACACCCTCCGCCCCGCACTAGATCCCAAAACAGACCGGCGCCGCTACCTGCTGTTGACCCATGGGAGCCACCTTGTCGACACCGCACGGTATATCTGCGGACCCATAGTCCGTGTCCAGACGCAATATCGCGCCGTCGAAGGAGCACGCTGTTGGTATAGTGCAGTGACCTTTGCCGACGGCACGCTGGGCCACCTCGATTTGACGGTGACAATCCAGGGCGACCATCACGAGGGGTTCCACCTCTACAGCCAACATGGGTCGATACAGGCGAAAACATACCTCCCCTGGTTTTTCAAGAGCAGCGACGTCGAGGTATTTACCAGCACCGATGCACAGTATCATCGGCCGCTCGGTGCAGACGGGCATTCGTATCGGCGCCAAATCGAAGGCTTTTGTGCAGCTATACGCGGCAATCAGGGTGTACGGGCTGCAACCATCGACGACGGTGTTGCGGCACTCGCTGTGCTGACCGCAATGACCCGTTCAGCCGAAGCGAATGCCGCCTGGGTAGACGTCGATCAGGCTATGGGGTTGCCATGACCATTCGTACCGGCTGCGCAGTCTGGGCACACAAAAGCTGGGTCGGGTCTTTGTATCCCGCAGGGACGCCCGCCACGGCGTTTCTGCAACGCTACAGCGAACGGGTAGCAACCGTCGAGGGGAATGCAACGTTCTATGCAATCCCGAGCACGACGACAGTCGCCAAGTGGGCCGCCGAAACACCATCCTCATTCCGCTTTTGTTGCAAGATCCCCAAACTCATCAGCCACGCAGCCGCCTTCGCAGATACAATCGGTCTACGCGACCAGTTCCTCGAGCGGATGCAGCCGTTGGGTACGCGGCAGGGCCCGTATTTTCTGCAGCTCCCGCCACGATTTGGGCTGCGCCACATCGACGACTTGGCACAGTGGCTCACGACCTGGCCTGCACAACTGCGGCTCGCAGTCGAAGTCCGGCATCCGAGCTGGTATACGCCCCGCGGTCGACTCGTGCTCCAAGAACTGCTCGCGGCACACGCGGTCGGGCACTGCATCATGGATGTACGTCCGCTCGAAGAACCAGGGCTGCCGGGTGCCGACGCAGACCTCGACAGTGCCCGCGATCACAAGCCCGACATTCCGCTCGATCCGTGGGTCAGCGCTGACCTGGCACTCGTGCGGTACATCAGTCATCCGCATGCAGCCGCCAATACTCGCTATCTCGACGAATGGGCGGTACGTATCGCCCAATGGGAACGAACGGGAATAGAAACGTATTTCTTCATGCACTGCCCAACCGAGGACCATTCACCGGCTCATTTGCATCTGTTCCATCAGGCGTTGACAACGGTATTGCCGGAGTACCAGCCGATATGGGATAATTCCCCACCGGAGCACCAAGCATCGTTGTTCTAAGCCTTCCCCCCGCGGTAGAGAGATCCCACACCTGTGAACTACTTGGCTGGCCTGAATGTCGAACAACAATCCGCCGTGACTGCGCCAATCGGGCCGATCTTGCTCAAAGCCGGTGCTGGCAGCGGCAAAACTCGCGTGTTGACATTGCGTATCGCACACATGGTGCAGCATCATCGCATCGACCCGAGCACCATTTTGGCGTTGACCTTCACCAACAAAGCCGCCAAAGAGATGCGCTCGCGGTTGCGGAGCGTGTTGGGTACACAGGTCAAACAACTCACGACCGGCACCTTCCACTCGATTTGTGTGCAGATTCTACGGGCCCACATCGAGGGAAAAATCGGGCATTACACCCGCAACTTCAGCATCTATTCGGGTGACGAGCAAGAGCAACTGGCCCAACAATCCATCGATGCAGCCCCAGAGCCATCACCCGAAGCGACCGAGGTCGATGATCTGATGCGACGCATCTCACGGGCCAAAAGCCGGTTGCAGACCCCGCGCATGTTGCTGGCCCAAGCCGAGAACGCCAACGATTCGTGGGTTGCCCTGCGCTACCGCCACTACCAAGGCTTGTTGGCCGAGGCAAACGCACTCGATTTTGATGATCTTATCCAGATTACGTATCGCTTGCTGAGTGAACACGAAGACATCCTCGACGCAGTCCAGAAGCGTTGGAAGCATCTGCTCGTCGACGAATATCAAGACACCGACCCCAGCCAATTCAGCCTCATCCGCGTACTCAGCGAGCCCGTGGGTAGTCGGCCGCGCTCGTTGTTTGTCGTCGGCGACGCGATGCAGTCGATCTATGGGTTCCGCAACGCCGATCACACGATTATTTCGCGTTACGGCGAGACGTTCCCCAGTGCCACCATCATCGAACTCAAAACCAACTACCGTAGCCGGCAGGCCATCCTCGATGCCGCGTATGCCGTCATTCGACCCAGTCGTTTGGTGTTACCCATGCAGCTCAAGGCGCATCAACGAAGCTATGAGGGTGAACGCAGTGTGGTCTTTTTGGAATACCAGAACGGCAAAGAAGAAGCCGACAAAATCGCCTACGAAATCGCCGCCATGGTCCACGCCGGGTCGCCGAATGGCGGGGCATTCGGTGATGTCGCAGTGGCTGGTCGACAAGCGCGGGATTTTGCGATTTTGTATCGGTCCAAACACATGAGTCGGCAGTTCGAGGAAGCACTCCGGATGCACAAATTGCCCTATAAGCTCAAGGACCAACAAGGCTTCTACGACCGCGCCGTCATACGCGATTTGCTGGCGTATGTCCGGTTGGCCGTCAACAGCCGCGACAACATGGCGTTGACACGCATTGCTGACACCCCCAAGCGTGGCCTGAGCGCCAAGCCACTCAAAATCTTCAGCGTCGAGGCGGCCCGGCGCAATCTCGCTATCGCAGATGTGTTGGCCGACGTGATGATCCTCGCCCAGCTCGACGAAAAAGCCCGCAGCGGAGCCCGAGCACTCGGCACCATCCTCGGCCGCTTACGCAGCCACCTCAAGCGCCATTCGCCACCGCGCGAGGTCATCGAAGATGTCATCTATCAGACGAATTACCACACCTACCTCGAAGCACTTCATGCCAAAGACCCCGAGAAGCACGAGGACGCCAAAGCACACATCGACGAATTGCTCATGGTCGCAGACGAGCATGACGACATCGAAGCGTTCATGCAATACATTGCCATTATGACCAATACCGACGATGGCGACGAAGAGCGCGACCAAGTACAACTGATGACGATACATGCAGCCAAAGGATTGGAATGGCCGTTTGTCTTTGTCTGCGGGCTCGAAGAAGGTGTGCTCCCGCACGAACGGAGCATGGCAACAGCTGAAGGGATCGAAGAGGAACGCCGCTTGTGTTATGTGGCCGTCACCCGCGCAGCCGAACGATTGTACGTCTCGTGGTGTCGTGAGCGCAGTGCCAGCAACCGCGGCAAGAAATCGAGCGTCAGTAGTAGCAAGGCCGCAAAACGCTCGCGATTCTACGACGACATCGAAGCCTATGGTCGTGAATTGGCCAGTCGTCGTACCAGCTAGGGGAATCCATGGAACACCAAGAAAACAGCATGCAAACTCTGCGGCGCTATGTGCTGCAATGGTTGATTACCAGCTTGGCGAATTTCGCTGCATTTTCGCTCGTTCCCGGCATAACATTTACTGGCAACGGGTACGAAATCGGCATTATCGCCATGATATACAGCGTCATTAACTTGCTCATTCGTCCGGTGT
>CAIPUQ010000492.1 GCA_903868295.1 uncultured Roseiflexaceae bacterium | reverse complement strand
GGCGAGGTAGGTGTCGATGGGATCAAAAAATTCAATCACGCTGCACTCCGATAGAGCCCGTGCTGGGCGATATAGTCGGCCACCGGTGGAGGCACGAGGTCGTCGATGGAGAGGGATGCTGCACAGCGCTGCCGGATGCGGCTGCTCGAGATATCGCACTCGGGTGCCACAATCGCATGCATGCGCCCGACGAACGCCGGGATCGCGCGGGTGATGGCAGCGTCGTCGCAGGTAGTGCCGGGTCGATTGACCACGGCGAGTTCACACAGTGCGCCGAGGTCGGCCGCCCGATACCACTGCGGCAACAGTACGGCTGCGTCGGCCCCGAGGATGAGCGTCAGCTGAGTGTCGGGGGTAGCCAGGGCTTCGAGCGTGTCGATGGTGTACGACGGCCCGATGCGCTGTAGTTCGATATCGCTGACACAGAAGATGGGATTGGCGCCGGCTGCCAGGGTACACATCGCGAGCCGTTGCTGGCTGCTGGCCTGCGGGGCGGCGCGGTGTGGCGGTGTGCGGCTGGGGATGAGCAAAATCTGCGTCAGCCCGAGCTGTGTGGCTACCTGGCGGCCGATGTGGAGGTGGCCGTTGTGGATGGGGTCGTAGGTCCCCCCGAGTATCCCAATGCGCATGCGGTCGCTCGCTGTGGTGTATTGGCGTCATTATCGCAGATTCGTCGCTATGGTGCGTGGCGTGGTGTGACGCGTGGGGATGCGCCGAAGGGCGTTTTTCCTTGACAGATAGCAGAATAGAGACTATCGTAGTATGTGTTTGTGAAAAAGAGGCGCCCTGCGCCGACGACGACTCAGAGCCATCACGGATGGTTCGCGTCTTAAGGATGACAGCATGACAGACAGCTCCCATACGCCCACTTGGAAATCGCCTTTCCCGACCAACGAAATAATGACCTTCACCATTGCCGGCGAATCGACGAGCGAATTCGTCAATCAATTTGCCCTGCGCCTGCGTGACATCATCGTCACCAAGGGCCACACGTTTGCGGCCAACGCCGTCGATGCAGCGGGCGAAGTGAAGCTCAACGATCCATTGCGCCTGGTGCTCAATATGTGCAACGTCGAAAAGCCCAGGCCGGTCAATCGCAAGGGCCAGGGCACGTTTGTGGCGTCGATTTTTGAGGGTGCGGGCAACGAAGCGAGCGTGATGCACGCGGCGTATCCATTGCTGGTACGCTCGATTTCGAACCTGATTATCTACAACACCATCCGTGACGGCGTGCGCGAGAGCCACTTTATCACCCCCGAGCAGGGTCATTATGTGGTCAAGCACACCGGTAATCTGGTAACAGACTACGAAAACATGTACAAGCGCGTGACCCCATTGGCACTGAGCCACCTGGTCATCAACAACGACTACATCAAAAACCTGCCACAGGCGTTGTGGGGCGGCGAACAGCCGATGAAAGACATCTGTGATGCCGGCAAGCGCCTCGACACGATGGGCCTGTTGCCCTCACCAACCCGCCTCGAAGACTACCTGACCGAATCCGACATGAAGATGGTACGCCGGATGTACGGTATCGGTGGATTGAGCTACGGCAATTTGAGCGCCCGTGCGACGCATAATCCCGAGTACTTCTGGATGTCTGCGTCGGGTGTCGACAAGAGCAAGCTCGAGACGGTCGGCCGCGATGTCTTGTTGGTCACTGGCTATGTCCCCGAGCGGCTCGAAATCACGCTGAGCGTGCCAGACAATGTCGAACCACGGCGCGTGTCGGTCGATGCCATCGAGCATTGGATGATCTACCGCGAGCACCCGACGGTCGGCGCCATTGTGCACGTCCATGCCTGGTGGAGCGACCCTATCCCGTCGACGCAGGTCAATTATCCGTGTGGGACGTACGAAATCGCTGCCGAAGTGGCTGAGCTCGTGCGCCAAGCACCGGATCCTTCACGCGCCGTCATCGGCCTCAAGAATCACGGGCTGACCATTACGGGCCATTCCCTCACAGAAATCTTCGACCGCATCGAAGGCAAAATCGTCCCCCAAATCCCGATGAACTAGGGAGC
>CAIPUQ010000491.1 GCA_903868295.1 uncultured Roseiflexaceae bacterium | reverse complement strand
GACACCGTCACGATGGCCTCGGATTGACCAATCACACGGGCGTGCAACGCAGATTCCATCTGGAGCAAGCGGGTGGATTCGTCGCCGGTCAGGCGGGTAACAGGGATCCCTGTCCACATGGCGACGACCCCGGCGATATCTTCTTCGGTGACATACGGTGCAGTGGTCACACTTGCGTCGATGCCGTATTCGAGCTCGAGCTGCGCGACCCGTGCTTTGAGGATATCGGCACGTTCTTGCAGCGTCTCGACCAGCTCTGTCTGGTTTTGAGCGAGCGCTGATTCGATTTCTTTGTTGATGGCTTCGAGCCCACGCAACGAATCACGCAACGGCGACGGTGTCGAGCTGCGCGTCATGCGCACCCGTGCGGCCGCTTCGTCGATGAGGTCGATGGCTTTATCTGGCAAAAAGCGATCGGGTACATAGCGTGACGACAAATATGCCGCTGCAACCAGTGCTTCGTCGCTGATTTGGAGCTGGTGGAAGTCTTCGTAACGGCTTTTGATCCCACGGAGAATGGATATAGTGTCTTCTTCGTTGGGTTGGTCGACCATGACTGGCTGGAAGCGGCGTTCGAGTGCTGCGTCACGCTCGATGTACTTGCGGTACTCGTCGAGGGTGGTTGCGCCAATGGTTTGGAGTTCGCCGCGTGAGAGTGCCGGTTTGAGAATATTGGCTGCGTCGAGCGTGCCTTCGGCACCACCCGCACCAATGATGGTGTGGAACTCGTCAATGAACAGAATACAACGCGTCTCTTTGATTTCGTCGACGACCTTCTTGAGGCGTTCTTCGAACTGACCGCGGTATTTGGTCCCGGCAACCAATGCACCCATGTCGAGTGAGACGACCCGTTTGCCGCGCAGGCTGTCGGGTACTTCACCGGCGACGATGCGCTGGGCGAGACCTTCGACGATGGCGGTTTTGCCCACACCAGGTTCGCCTATCAGGGCAGGGTTATTTTTGGTGCGTCGTGACAAAATCTGGATAACGCGATCAATCTCGCGCGACCGACCAATGACCGGGTCGAGTCGGCCACTTTCGGCCATTTCGGTAAGGTCTGTTCCGAGCGCATCAAGGTATGGCGTCTTGCCGCCCTTGCCTTTTTCGGCGGAGTCGCTTTTGGAGCTACTGGGAGCGCTGCTCTGACTGCTCGGCTTTTCGGAATGGCTCGCTGTTGTCGTGCTTGCTGATCCACCGGTGGTGGTGCCGGTCCCGCCTTGGCGGATGACCCGCATGACGTTCGTCTTGATTTGTTCGAGCGACACACCAAGCATGTCGAGCACGCCGGTTGCGACGCCCTCGCCGTTGCGAATCAAACCGAGCAAGATATGCTCGGTGCCGATGTAGTTATGCCCGAGGCGTTTTGCTTCGTCGATTGCCAAGGTGATGACGTTTTTGGCACGTGCAGATAGTTCTTTGTCAGCGCGGGCTTCGCCTTCGCCGATACCGACGATGAATTCGACAGAATGACGAGTCTGGGCGAGTTGTACCCCCAGGTCTTCGAGGACCCGAGCGGCGACTCCTTCGCCTTCACGAATCAGGCCGAGCAGAATATGTTCGGTACCAATGTATGAATGATTGAGCGTACGTGCTTCTTCGGTGGCATATTGCAACACCTGCTTGGCACGCTTGGTAAATTTATCGTAAGCACCAGACATACATGCTCCCATCGCTGCTCATTGAAATAAGCCAGCGCTATGACGCGTCCGGAGCCGGAGCGTCGGGGGTGATTTGCAGACTCAGGGCGATCCGTCTGCGCGGGATGTCGACGCGGATAATCCGCACCGTCACTGCCGCGCCCTCACTCACCGCTGCGACTGCATCGCCGGTCAATTCGGACGAGTGGATGAGCCCTTCGACCCCTTCTGACAAACGGACAAATGCCCCAAATGGTGCAATCTGTGTGACCGTTCCCTGCACGACTTGGTTGACACTGAACGCTTCGGCGACCGCTGCCCAGGGCTCGGTCTGTGTGCGTTTGATGGACAGTGCAATCCGTCGATGCTCGGTGTCGATGTTGAGGATCATGACTTTGGTACTGTCACCGACCTTGTAGGCGTCGCTAGGGTGTCGGACACGACTCCATGACAACTCGGACAAGTGAACCAAACCATCGGCCCCGCCGATGTCCACAAAAATACCGAAGTCACAGACCGATGTGACGGTACCCTCTCGGATATCATTCACGGCTATTTCGCTCAGGAGCGCTCCTTTGCGTGAATCACGAGATTCAGCGTTGGCTTGACGCTCTGAAAGAATCAAACGATTGCGGGCGCGGCTCATCTCGACAATTTTGAGACGGACCGTGGATCCAATCATGCGTGCCATGTCGGCTTGCTTTTGGACCTCGTTGCCACGGCCTATGCCGCTGACCTGCGAGGTCGGGATGAATCCCCGTACCCCGTCGAGGTTGACGAGCAAACCACCCTTGTTGTAGTTGATGACCTTGGTTTCGAGCACCACACCATCGTCAGCGACCTGCTGCAATTTGCGCCAGCTGCGCTCTTGGCGTGCCCGATCGAGGGACAAGCTGACTCGTCCTTGGTCGTCTTCGGGCTGCATGACATACACCAAAACCGTCGCACCCACGACGATGTCGGAGCGTTCTTCGTCCGTCAACGTGTGCATGTCTCGGGCGAGGACAACTCCCTCGGATTTGGCGCCGATGTCAATCACCAATTCGTGATCGTGGACAGCCAAAATGATGCCGTCCATGGTGTCGCCGTGTTTGAGCGATCGTAATTTCTCGCTTTGTTCGTTGAGGAGCGAAGCGAAAAATTCTTTGCTGTGAATGTCTAGGGTCGACTCACCCGCCGAGGTGCTGGTGGTGACTGCGTGTGTCTCTTCCATTATGCTCCTCTTGGGTCGAGGTGAAGTGCACCGCGCGAATGTAATAATACTGAACGAATTATACGGAGAAAACCGCTAAATGGCAAGGAAAAAGACTGCTTTCGGTTGGTGAAAGAGTGATGAGAAAGAGCTTCTTTGCGCGTCGTTTTTGGTTGTTTCACACTCCCGAGTTCCGCACCGTGTCGCTCCAATCCTTTACGCCTTACGGCAGTATGAGCGCCACGCTGACAGCCCCGTACCCACTCCCCGATGGGTCCAAGGGCCGCGCTGCTATACACGCACACTTCATCCCCTTGTTCTCGGTGTGTGTGGTGGGTGTGGACGCTGCTGTGTACGATGTGTTGGCGTACTGCACCGATTGCATCGGCGGTTTGGTCATAGTTGTTCGGTTTGTGGCTTTAGAATGCGACGTTGCACGAATTTGGCTCTTCTGCTATACTAGCGCGCGTCATTTGACCTACGGGTCCACCAATCTACAGTGATGGTGGAATGGCAGGCAGAGAGGAGTCAGCGGAACGTGGAAGTGCCGACGACAATCGTGGCGCATCTCGCACCGGATCTGGATTGTATCGCTGCAATCTGGATATTTAAACGGTTTGGTGGAGCTCACGACTATCAGGTGCGTTTCGTCCCCGCTGGTACGACGCTCAATAACCTGCCAGCCGACAGCGATCCCCATGTGATCCATGTCGACACCGGACTCGGACGATTCGACCACCATCAACGCCATGTGCGCACACTGAGTGCCGCTGAGTTGGTGCGCAGGTCGCTCGTCGGGCACGATGTTGCGCTCGAACGCATGATCCGCCAAGTCACGCTCATCGACAACGCCCTGACGAGCGAGCAGGCGAGCTGTGATTTGGGGATGCTTGCCGACTCGTTCAACATCCTTTTTGAGCACGATCCCGACAAAGTGGTCGAGCTGATGTTGCCCAATCTGGATGCATGGTATGCCCACGAAGTGCGACAAGTACAACTGGGTGAAGCATTTGCCAGTCGCATTGAGTTCCACACCCCATGGGGGCGCGGTATTGCAATGCAAGGTCCATACGGTGGTTCGTCGGCGATGGCCTATCGTGCGGGCGCTGTACTGGCGGTGTATCGCGAAGAACGCCATAACTGGATGGGTATTGCAGCCCAGTCGCGTTCGTCGGTTGATTTGACTCCTTTGGCAGAGGCATTGGCGCAGGTTGATCCCCACGCAGATTGGTATCTGCATCCGAGCAAACGGTTACTGCTCTGTGGGACCGACAAAGCACCTGCCAAACGACTTTCGGCACTCGATATGCGCGGTTTGATTACCGTCATCGAAGGCCTCCACCCTGCGGTTCGCTGAACGACGTCAACGACGCCGACGTTTCGCTCATACCATAGTCCCGTCGATACTCCTGCGTTCTTTCTTTTGTTGA
Organism: uncultured Roseiflexaceae bacterium; assembly: GCA_903868295.1. Classification (GTDB taxonomy): domain Bacteria; phylum Chloroflexota; class Chloroflexia; order Chloroflexales; family Roseiflexaceae; genus UBA965. The sequence goes on along the minus strand of CAIPUQ010000491.1, from coordinate 6,995 downwards.
AGAGGAGCCACAATGCAAAAACAACGTGGTTCTACAAAGGCAGTTACCTCTGCCACACAGTCGGTGAGGAGCAGTATGACCAGTACGCCATTTACCCGGGCTCTCGAGCACCTCGGTGCCGACCAATTGGTCGAGTACTACCGCCAGATGATGTTGATTCGTCGCTTCGAAGAGAAGTGTCAAGAGATGTACACGCGCTCCAAAATCGGCGGCTTTTTGCACCTCTATGTGGGTGAAGAAGCAACCGGCGTCGGCGCCATCTCGAATCTACAGCCCCAAGATCACGTCTTTACCCACTACCGCGACCATGGTCACGCCATTGCCCGTGGACTCGATATTAACCCCCTGATGGCTGAACTGTTCGGCAAAGACACCGGCTGTTCGCGCGGCATGGGTGGCTCGATGCACTTTGCAGACGTCACGAAAAACTTCTGGGGTGGCTATGCCATCGTCGGCAGTCATTTGTTGTTGGCTGATGGCGTCGCATTGCAATGCAAAATGCAGAAAACCAACGGCGTCGTGATGGTCTTCTTCGGCGACGGTGCTACCAACGGCGGCGAGTTCTACGAAGCCCTCAACTTCGCCCAGCTGTGGAAGTTGCCCGTGGTATTTGTCTGTGAAAACAATCTCTTTGCCATGGGTACCCCGCTCGAGGTCCATTCGTCGGTCACCGAAATCTACCGCAAAGCCAATGCGTTCGATATGAAGTCCATGCGCATCGACGGCAATGACCTGTTGGGCGTCCGTGAGCAAGTCGGCGAAGCCGTCGAGCATGCCCGTAGCGGCAAAGGTCCCGTACTGGTCGAAGCAATGACCTATCGGTTCCGCGGTCACTCGGCCCAAGACACCCAAAAATACCGCACCAAAGAGGACGTCGAAAAGCACCGCAGTGCCGACCCCCTCGAAGCCTATCGCAAACTGCTCATCGACGAAGAAATCTGCCCTGCGTCACGCCTCGACGCAATCGACGTCCAAATCGATGCAGAAGTCGATGCCTCGGTAGAATTTGCTGATAACAGCCCAGTCCCGGGCAACGAATGGTTGACCGATGCCGGCATTTATGCCGCACCGCTCGAGACCCAGACCGTTGATCCGACGCTCGTCTAGCTGAAGTGAACGCGGTTGCTCGGCAACCCGTGAAGGAGATAGTGAATGGCGATCCTAACTGTACGTGAAGCGCTCCAGCAAGCCCTACACGAGGCTATGCAAGACGAGCGGGTATTTATCATCGGCGAAGACATCGGCCACTACGGGAGCACCTATGGCGTGACCGCCGGCTTCCTCGAGAAGTATGGCCCTGAGCGCATCCGTGATGCTCCCATCGCCGAAGCCGGCATCCTGGGCTTGGCAACCGGTGCCGCCATGGCCGGCATGCGTCCCATTGCCGAAATCATGTCGGTCAACTTCTCGTTGCTGGCATTCGACATCATCATCAACCACGCCGCCAAAATCTACAGCATGTTCGGCGGCAAGTTCTCGGTACCACTGGTGATGCGTACCACCAACGGCTGGACGCAACTGTCTGCGACCCACTCGCAGTCGTTCGACGCCATGTTTGCCTACATCCCCGGTCTCAAGGTCGTAGCACCCGCAACCCCTGCCGACATGAAGGGCATGTTCCGGGCTGCCATGGCCGATCCCGATCCGGTTATCTTTATCGAACACACGCTGATGTATGGAATCAAAGGCGAAGTCCCCGATGGCGACTACATTGTGCCAATCGGCAAGTCGGTCCTCGCCCGTGAAGGTCGCCATCTAACTGTGGTAACGTATTCACGGATGGTGCATTTGTCGCTCCAGGCCGCTGAGCTGCTCGCCCAAGAAGGGATCGAGGTCGAGGTCGTTGACCTGCGTACCCTGCGCCCGTTGGACATGAGTGTTGCGCTCGAGAGCTTCAAAAAGACCAATCATGCAGTCGTCGTGACCGAAGATTGGCAGTCATATGGCACATCGGCCGAAATAGCCACGCGCCTCTACGAGGCCGGTTTTGACTATTTGGATGCTCCCATCCAACGCGTCAACTTCCGGGAAGTGCCGATGCCATACGCCAAGAACCTCGAGCTGCAGGTGGTTGTGACCACCGAACGCATTGTGGCCGCCATCAAAAAAGTCTTGAATCGCAGCTAATCTGCGTTGACCGGAGGTAGGACCATGGCAGATATTACCATGCCGAAGATGGGCTTCGACATGACCGAAGGGTTGATTGTGCGCTGGCTCAAAAAAGTCGGCGATCACGTCAACAAAGGCGAAGCCATTGCCGAAATCGAAACCGATAAGGTAACCATCGAAATCGAAACGTTCGTCGCCGGCACCATCAGCGAAATCGTCGCCGAGGCAGGCTCACGGACGCAGGTCGGTGGAGTCATTGCACGTACCGGCGAAGCCGGCGCTGCAGTCGCTTCCAAACCCGCAGCCGCACCTGCTACGGTGGCAGTTGCGACCCCTGCTCCTGTCGCTGTCGCTGCTGCACCACGTGCAGCCGTTGCATCGACCAGCAGCACTGGCCTCAAGGCCTCGCCCATTGCCAAGCGTATGGCCAGTGAACACGGTCTGAACTTGGGCGATATCCAAGGCACTGGTCCGAGCGGCCGGATTGTCCGTGATGACGTCGCCGCAGCCATTGCCGGTAACCCGACGCCAGTGGCACGACCCGCTGCCGCTGCTGCAGCCCCCGCTGCACCAGTAGTTGCCCCACCACCTGCCGCTGCTGCTGGCGCCACCGTTGTGCCGCTGACCAGCATGCGCCGCACCATCACCCGCCGCTTGACCCAGAGCTGGCAGTCTGCTCCACACTTCTATGTCTCGATGGACATCGACATGGGCGCGACGCTCGAGCTCCGCAAACAAATCAATGCACCGTTGGCCAAAGATCAACAGGTGTCGATCAACGACATCATCGTCAAAGCCTGTGGTGTTGCGTTGGCCCAGTTCCCGTACCTCAATGCGTCGTACGTCGAAGAAGGGATCCAGCTCAACCCCAACGTCAACGTGTCGATTGCAGTGGCAATCGATTCGGGCTTGGTCGCACCGGTCATCACCAACACCGACAGCCGCAGCCTAGGCGGCGTTGCCCGTGAAGCCAAGCGCCTCATCGCGTTGGCCCGCGACGGCAAACTCGGCGCCGAAAACCTGTCAGGCGGCACGTTCACCGTTAGCAACCTCGGCATGTACGGCGTGACTACCTTCGATGCAATCATCACCCCACCCCAGTGCGCAATTTTGGCAGTCGGTGCCGTACGGCGCACGCCGGTATTCAAAGGCGACAGCAACGAGGTCGTCGCGGCCAACATCTGCTCGATTACCCTGTCGGCAGATCACCGCATCACCGACGGTGCCGAAGCAGCCCGCTTTGTCGCCGAGATCAAGCGTCTCATCGAGAATCCGTTGTTGATGCTGGTCTAGTGGTACAGCAACGCACCCCCGGCGCACTGCGCCGGGGGTGCGTTTTGTTGTGCGTGCGATTATTTGGCTTGTTCGTCGATGTGGCGCACGATGTCGCTCATCGACAAGATGCCTGTGGGCCAGACGCGCCCGTCATTGCGCTCTTCGACGACGACCAAGCGATGGACGTGATTACGGTTGAGGGACCGGATGGCTCGGTCGAGGTCCATATCAGGCATGCAGGTGATGACACTCTGGGTCATAATCGAGCTGACAGGCCCGTTCATGACTTTGTCATAACTCGCGCCTTCCTTCCACGCGCTGAGCAGGTCTGTTTGTGACAGGATCCCCGCCAAATAGCCGGGACCATCCGTCACGACGACGGCATGGATGCGATAGCGCTTAATCATCGCCAGTGCCTCGGCTACCGTGGTCTCGGTTTGGCACGAGATGACTCCTACATGCATTGCATCGCTGACTCGTTGTTTTGTCACGGCAGACGTCCTTTTCGTTCTATAGTCGGCACAAGCAGTGCTTCTATCATATAATTATCTACGTACAGGCAATCATAAACGATGTATGCAATATATGCGAGGAGTAGCCGTAATGGCCGATACAAAACGGATGCAAGCCGGCGACGTCACCCCTGAGTGGTTGCAATCACTCTCGTACACGCTCGTGCCATCATCCAAACCAACCACCATCGATGGGGTCTATGTCAAAGACCTCAAGACCCATCTGGATGGTCGAGGCGACGTCATCGAGCTCTGGAGTAAATCCTGGGTCGAGAAGGAAGGTCTGGTCGTGCCCGAGCACGTCTACCAGAGCGCCACCGACTATGGTGTCACCAAGTGCTGGCATCTGCACAATGTGCACACCGACCAATTCACGGTCACCCGCGGCAAATTGCAGGTCGTACTGGTCGACATTCGACCATGGTCACCCACCTTTGGGCACGTCAATTCGGTCATTTTGGGCACCGCCCGCCCCAAACTCATCAAAATCCCACCCATGGTGATGCACGGCTGGAAGGCCCTGCACATGCCCGAGGTCATCGTTGTAAACCTGCAGTCGCACATTTATGACCCGGTCGATGAGTTCAAATTCGAATGGGATTGCGTCCTCAAAGAAGCCTGGGAACCACTGAACGGCTAAGTAGCCCCTTCAATCGCATGCGGAATATGCTCGATGTGGTCACCCGAAAGGGTGACCACATCAATACGCCAATCACACTGCTCGAGGCTGTGCTCCTGCAAATAGCAGTACGCAGTGGCGGTCAAGCGGGCGATTTTGCGCGCGCCGATCGATGCCCGTGCCTGATCGAGTGTGCTTTTGCGCACCCGTACCTCGACGAACACGACTGTCGCGGCGTCGCGCGCGACGAGGTCCAGCTCGCCGTAGCGACAACTCCAGTTGCGTGCCACAATGACAAAGCCGCGGCGTTCCAAGAACGTCGCGGCTCGGTCTTCGCCGGCATTGCCTGTCTGCCGGCGCTGGGTCATTATGGGTAAATACCGCGGGTGATATAGGCTTGGGCGGTGCGATCAACAGCCAATAGATAGGCTGCGGTGCGCAGTGGCATGCGCCGCGCCTGTGCAACCCCGTTGACTTGCTCAAATGCATTCACCATGATGCGTTCGAGCTGGGCATTGACTTCGCGCTCGGTCCAAAAGAACTCTTGCAAGCCTTGGACCCACTCGAAGTAGCTGACGGTGACACCGCCGGCATTGGCCAAAATATCGGGGATGACCAACACGCCACGGTCGAACAGAATCGCGTCGGCATCGGGTGTGGTAGGACCGTTGGCTGCCTCGACGACAATCTTGGCCTTGATGCGGTCCGCATTGCGGGCGGTGATTTGGTTTTCGATGGCTGCGGGGATGAGAATGTCGCAGGGGAGTTCGAGCAACTCCGCATTCGAGATGGCATCACCGCCCGGTGCACCGGCGACGGTCCCGGTTTTCTCATAATGTGCCTGCAACTGGCGCAGGTCGATGCCCTTGGTGTTGGCGATGCCGCCGCCACGATCCGCGACGCCGACTATTTTGGCGCCCATTTCTTCGAGCAGGCGTGCAGAGGTGCCGCCGACATTACCGAAGCCCTGAATCACGACCCGTGAGCCGGCAATGCTGACATTGGCGCCTTCACAGGCCTCGCGCAGAATATAGACGAGTCCACGGGCAGTCGCTTCGTTGCGACCGTGTGAACCGCCGATGTTGATGGGCTTGCCGGTCACCACTGCGGGCACGGTGTGGCCACGGTGCATCGAGTAGGTGTCCATGATCCAGGCCATGATTTGCGGGTTGGTGCCGATGTCAGGGGCGGGGATGTCGATATCAGGGCCGATCAAAAAGCTGATTTCGGTCGCATAGCGGCGAGTCAGACGCTCGATTTCGCCCAGTGATAAGAGCGCTGGGTCCACGACGACGGCACCTTTGGCACCACCGTATGGAATATTGACGACGGCGCACTTCCACGACATCAACATCGCCAGTGCACGCACTTCGTCGATGTCGGTGTCTGGGTGATAACGGATCCCCCCTTTGGCGGGACCTCGCGTCGTGTTGTGCTGCACTCGATAGCCGGTAAAAATTCGAATTTGCCCGTCGTCCATTTTGACGGGGAAGTTCACCGCGAACTCACGATGCGGTACGCGCAACAATCTACGATACCCGCCATCCAAATTCAGGATGTCGGCCGCAATGTCGAATTGCTTCTGCGCGTTGTGGTACGCATTCTCGCTGTGGATCGTCATTCCCTACTCCTCCTTGAGCGGTTTGTGACACAAAACCAATTCAAGTATAGCACTCTTCATTTGCGTATGCGAAAGAAAAAGCCCGTTCCGATGCGCGACAGTGTATCGGTGATGGCTGCATCCACATACCCCAAGCGCCACATCGTCGCCCCCATACCCACCACAACGATACTCAGCGCCAACAGCCGTGGGATGCCCAGCATCTCACCGCCCAGGGCAAGTGCGACTGCGGCCAACGCAATCAGCCCGGTCACTGCGATACGCACTAAAGGCACCCCAATGCCTTCGCGGCGCAAAGTGGGCCACATGGCTGCGAGCAATGCAACCTCGGTTGCTATCGTCATCGCTGCTGCGGCGAGCGCACCATAGACCGGGATGAGGAGCAGGTTGCCACCGATGTTCACAATCGTCCCCACCAAAAACGCCCAGGTAATCGCCTGTTGGCGGGCAATCGCAATCAATGCATACTGTACCACCCCCGTCGTGTACGACAACGGGAGATACCAAATCAGGACTCGCAACGCCGTCGCTGCATCGGGCAGGTAGGCAGTGCCGCCCAACACCCAAATCAGGTCGTCTGCCAGTACCGTCACCACCACCACACCTACCCACGCCACCAGCTGGAGCACGCCGATTGCACGTGCCAACAGCGGGTCCAACGTGGCCCGGTCATGCACAGCGCGGTGCGCCAGCAACGGGAATAAGGCCCCGACGACATACGGCGGGATAATCTGCGTCAACGAGACGACTTTGTACGCAGCATCGTACAATCCGAGGACCGTGTCGCCTGCCACAGAGCGCAAAATAATCGCATCGAAGCGAAAAAACACCGTCAGCAACAAACTGTTGAGCAGCAACG
>CAIPUQ010000490.1 GCA_903868295.1 uncultured Roseiflexaceae bacterium | reverse complement strand
GTCACCATCGACGGGGTCGATGTGCGCTTGTGGAACCTTGATTCTCTGCGTTCGCAGATTTCGATGATCGAGCAAGACATCTTTTTGTTTTCCAAAACTATTGCCGAGAACATCGCGTTCGGCGCACGTTCCGACGTGCCGCGCGAACGCATCATTTGGGCTGCCCAACTGGCACAGGCGCATGACTTCATTTCGAGCTTCCCCGAGGGATACGACACGGTGGTTGGTGAGCGTGGTGTCACGCTTTCGGGCGGGCAGCGCCAGCGCATCGCCATCGCCCGTGCCTTCTTGACGAACCCACGTATCTTGATTCTCGACGACTCGACAAGTGCCATCGATAGTGCCACCGAAGATCAAATTCAACGCGCAATGCGTGAAGTGCTCAAAGGTCGGACGACCTTGCTGATTACCCACCGGTTGGCACAAATCCGCTGGGCTGACCGGATTGTGGTATTGCGTCGTGGTCGCATCGAAGCACAGGGCAGCCACGAAGAGTTGATGCAAAAGAGTATGTCATACCGCCGAATTTTCGCCCGCGATGAGCATAATCAGCCGTCTGCGTAGGGAGTAAACCAATGGGTTTTGTGCTCGATGGATTGGATGCTGAGGCATACGATCGTAAATATAGCGACAGCGAACTGCTCCGTCGCATTGCAACATACTTCCGCCCGCACTTCAAGACGATGGTCTTGGTATCGCTGGTGACGGCAATCGGGGCGTTGTTCCCACCGTTGGCAGCAAAGTTGATTTCGCAAGGTATTGACGATGCCGCAAATGGCGACGATGTCACCGTCGTGCTCGGCTGGGCTGGATTGATTACGCTCCTCGGGGTGATCGGCTGGTTCGTGAACTATGTCCGGCAGCGGTACACCGCAGTAGCGGTGGGCGAAGTCGTCATGAAGGTCCGTGAAGATTCGATGGATGCCGTGCTAGCGCGTGACATGTCGTTTTATGATGAGTTTGCATCTGGCAAAGTGGTTAGTCGCGTGTTGTCAGATACCCAAGATTTTTCTTCGGTCGTCACATTGAGTATCGAACTCCTCAGCCAAGTACTCCTCGTCATGGCCGTCACTGCGTCGTTGTTTTTTGTGAATGTCACCCTGGCATGGATTACCCTGGCAATTTCGCCGCTGGTCATCATTGCCGCGCTTGCGTTCCGTCGGGCCGCCCGTACGGCCACCCAGCAGGCACAGCGTGCCGGCTCACTGGTCAACAGTGCAGTCTCCGAGACCGTGAGTGGCATCGGCGTTGCCAAAAGCTTCCGTCGTGAGGCACTGATTTACAAAGAATTTGCCGAAACCAACGCGATGCAATATCGCATCAAAGTACGCCAGAGTATCATCTTTGGCAGTATCTGGCCTGTTTTGGGAAGTATCACGGGATTGGCATTGGTGGTTTTGGTCTACTTCGGCGGGATCATCTCGATCGAAGATCCAGCCAATTTGTCTGTCGGTGATTGGTTCTTGTTTATCCAAAGCGTGGGCTTGTTTTTCTTTCCATTGACCAGCATTGCCTCGTTCTGGAGCCAGTTCCAGTTGGGGTTGGCTGCAAGCGAGCGTGTGTTTGCGCTCATGGATGCCGAAGCGCGGGTTGCTCAAACCAATACCTTGCCGGTGGACGAAATGCCGGGCGAAGTCGTCTTCAAAAACGTCAAGTTCGCCTATAACCCAGAGAGTGTCGTGTTGAATGACTTCAACCTGCACATCAAGGTGGGCGAAAAGATCGCTATCGTCGGGCATACAGGCGCTGGCAAATCGAGCATCGTGAAGTTGCTGTTGCGCTTCTATGAGTTCCAGGGCGGGTCCATTTTCATCGATGGGCGCGACATCCGTACGCTCGATTTGGCTGCATACCGCACCCATACCGGTTTGGTACCGCAAGTACCGTTCTTGTTTTCGGGCAATGTGATGGAAAACATCCGCTACGGGCGACCCGAGGCGGATGACGCTGAAGTTCTCAAGGCGGCGCAGGCATTGGGTGGTGGCGATTGGCTCGAAGACCTACCAGACGGCCTCAAAACCGATGTTGGGGAGCGTGGGAGCAGATTGTCATTGGGACAACGCCAGCTGGTTGCGCTTGCCCGCGTCTTGTTGCGCAACCCGTCGATTTTCTTCCTTGACGAGGCAACAGCGAGCATCGATCCGTTCACCGAGGCCCAAATCCAAGAAGGGTTGGACGTCGTGATGCAGGGTCGTACCAGCATCGTGATTGCCCATCGGCTCTCCACCGTGCGTTCTGCTGACCGCATCCTGGTTCTCAAAAACGGGGATGTCATCGAAGAAGGCAGCCACGAGTCATTGCTGGTAGGTGGTGGTCACTACGCAGAGCTGTACAACACATACTTCCGTCATCAGACGTTTGATTACCGCCCGTGGGAGGGCTAGGAAGAGATTGCGACATGGATGTCCTACGTGAATTGTTGAGTTTCTTTTTGCATCTTGACGAGGCTCTGAAGGAAATCACTGCGGCCTATGGTATCTGGACCAACGCCATTCTCTTTTTGATTATCTTCTGCGAAACAGGATTGGTGATTACACCATTTCTTCCCGGCGATTCGCTCTTGTTTGCCACCGGTGCTATTGCTGCCGACCCTGCGTCAGGCCT
>CAIPUQ010000489.1 GCA_903868295.1 uncultured Roseiflexaceae bacterium | reverse complement strand
CTGTCCGTGTGTGGGTTGCCGTTGGTGAGCCGATGCCGGCAGTAGGTATGACTGTGCGCTGCGCAATTGCTGTCTGGGTCGCTGCCGCGAGCCGCTGGGCCGTTTGTTGGAGCGGTATTGCTGTCGCAGTTGGGGTTGCGGTGGCGCTCGGGCTCGCGGTCGCTGTAGGCGAGCCGGCAGCTACGGCAGCCGTTGCGGTCATTTCTGCGAGCAATGCAGTTTGTGTTGCCTGTGCCACGCGCGCGCCAGCAGTCGCCGTTCGTCGCACCGCATACACTGTTTCGCGGGCGAGTTGGGTCCGCAACGCAGGTGGGCGAGTGGGCGTGGGCGTTGTACGCATGCGTACCGTGATTGTTTTGGGAAAAAGTGCACAGGCTGCGTAGGTGGGACTATCACTGCATGGATTGTCCGGATAGCCGATCCAATCCTTCATCATGCCGAACGAAACGGTATATGTCCCTGGCGTGCTGAAGCGAACGCCGCCGCTGATGACACGGGTTGTTCCTGCGGCCAATGGTGTCGCACCAATACTCCAGCGCCAAGGATGATTTTCGGTGCTACTGACCGGACAGGTGGTGGTCCGTGTTGCATAGCGCGTGTCCCAATCACGTATCCCAGCCATCACACGAAATCGTGCATAGCGATTGCTGCCTACACCTGCTTTGGGGAACAACGCAGCCCCGCCCGCGTTTTGCTTGGCCCAGCATTCATTCAGCTGATAGACATACCCACTATCACTCACCGGGAACGCGAATGCACTGCCACTAATTGGCGTATCAGCATATGCATTACGGACAGTCATGCGAAAAATAACAGGCTCCCCGACCATCACATCGGCGTCTGAGACCGTGACCCCGGTCAGCCAGCGCTGAGCGGGTGCCACCCCGACCGCGGCACGTGCTTTGACCCGTATCGAAGGTAACAACGCATGCAATGTGGTCCCCGGGCATGCAGTCGATCGGCCAGGTAGCTGCGCATCCCGATGACCGACGATGGTGTTGAGTGTCATCCGTTGGTGTGCATAGTATGCAGTGGTATCGGGTTGGATACGAGCGCTGGTCATCAGGTACGCGACGAGGTTGTCCAGAGCTGCTTGGGCTTGTGCTGTTGGGGTGACGCCCTCGAATGTGCCCAGCATCGCAATACCGATGGTTCCGCGGTTGAACCCATAGTTATGCGCACCATCAATCACGGTTCCATCGGCACGTAGTCCTTGATAGCGACCTTCGTATATCACGCCGTTGGGATCGATGAGAAAGTGATATCCGATGTCGCCCCAGTCATTGGTGATGGTGTGAAATCCCCAGATTTGACGGACACGTGCAGGCCAATCGCTCCCGCTCCCAGCGTTGGGCGTCGCAGTGTGATGGAGGACCAGGTGCGTCGGTTTGGCAATCTCGGCATCGGTAGGCATCCAGGTTGCATCAGCAGTCAGTCCCGCGGAGCCGTTGGCATCCCAGCGTTTGACGGTTGCATCGCCCCACGTTGTCCGCGCAACGATGGCTGGTTTGGCACCAGCAGCCAGGGGTTCAGTCGCGGCGGGGAGATCGATACGTGCGTCGGTTTGTGCACTTGTATCCATAGTCGTGACACGGATGGTTGTAATGGCAGCGAGGGCAGCATCGGGCGTAGAGACACGGAGTTGCCAGGCTTGGGCGACAGTCTCTAGGGTATAGATCGTACTAGTTTGGCTGCCTTCCGGTGCATCGTGCAGCAGAAATTCATCTTCGTGGGTGACATCCATCCAGTCGCCCCACACGCCATCATGTTGTGTGATGAGCTCGAGACGCAAGAGTGTGGGATCGCCGACCACCATCCAGTTTATTTGGATCCCATTAAATGCACGCGATGGGGACTCGGGGCCGAGCATGAACGGCTCCGCACGTGTTGCAGTGCGGCCTGTATCGGTCATGTCAATGGGGTATGTATGGGAGGAGATAGGCGGTAATTCTGACGCAGCAAAAACAGGTGCATGTGATGCACCAGAAGCCCATGCAGCGATGCACAGCAATAATGTACGCAGGAGCGTCAGTACGAACGGTTTCATCACGGGTTCCTCTGGTTGTGAGACGCCTACCATGGATGTGATGTTCCTCGTATTATACTGAAGTGTGTAGTATCGACTATGACCGAAAAAAAGAGGCTGTGCGTGACGTCCCCATACAAAACGATTTTGGCTATCGAAACCTCGTGTGACGAGACCGCCGCAGCGGTCGTCGTTAATGGCACACACCTCGTGGCAAACGTGGTTGCTTCACAGATAGACATCCATCGGCGCTACGGGGGTGTCGTCCCCGAAGTCGCGTCCCGTCAGCATATTTTGGCAATCGAATCTGTCGTGCGCGAAGCAGTTGCACGTACCCCAGGCGGCTGGGCGAGCATCGATGCAGTCGCTGCGACGTACGGTCCAGGCTTATCGGGTGCGTTATTAACCGGCCTCAACACTGCCAAAACACTCGCGTGGGCGCGTGGGCTCCCTTTTCTCATGGTGAATCACGTCGAAGCACATCTCTACGCAACTTGGATTGATGCACCAGTGCCACCTGCGTTCCCTGCGGTCGCCCTCGTTGTGTCTGGTGGGCATACAGTATTGGCACTGATCCGTGATCATGCTGACGCCCAACTCCTCGGCGGCACGCTCGACGATGCTGCAGGTGAGGCATTCGACAAAGTTGCTCGCTTATTGGCATTGGGGTACCCAGGTGGTCCTGCAATCCAACAATCTGCACGCGCTCCCATCGAGGCACAGCGCTTGCCGCGTGCGTGGTTGCATGGGACATATGATTTTTCGTTTAGTGGGCTCAAAACTGCGGTGAGCACCGACCCTGCATGGGTGGCGGCACGCGCCAGCGGCGATGCGGATCAGTGCGTGCAACGGAGCGCCGAATTAGCATATCTTTTTCAAGAATCGGTCGTTGATATCCTCGTCCGCAAAACGAAGGCGGCTGTGAGTGCGACCAATGCCAAATCAGTTATCGTTGCGGGCGGGGTCGCGGCAAATGCCCGCTTACGTGAGGCACTACGCGTCGCAATCCGCGTGCCGTTGCATATCCCACCCATCAATCTGTGCACAGACAATGCCGCAATGATCGCAGCCTGCGCATACTGGCACCCGGTCAGCGGTGATTTGGCAGTTGCAGTCGACCCTAATGCGCCGTTTGTGGCGGGTCCACGGTCAAGCTAGTGCAGAAGTGTTTCAGCAAGCATGAAGCATGCCACGCACGTCACAAAAATCGCAAAGCCGCGCCGGAGTTTTTTTTGATCGATGCCGCCACCATACCTATTCGCCACCGTCATGGCAGGGATTGCGCCGCCGAGTAACAGCGCTATGAGGGTCCAGTCGAACGCGGTGTCGAGATGCCCCAACAGACTCGCTGCGCTGTTGATGGTAATTACCAGCAGAGATGTCCCAACAGCCTTGCGCATGGGCATCCCCACCAACAACACCATTGCAGGGACAATCACAAAGCCACCGCCTACCCCGAGAATGCCCGTCACCAGGCCGACTACTGCCCCCACGACAACGATTTGCCAACGTGGTCTGTGGACGGGGGCTGATTCGGCTGCGGTCCCCATGGTCCCGCGATACATCAACAGCGCGATGACCAAGAGGAGGACGCTGAATGCGACGATCAGGTACGAACCAGGGATTTGCTTCGAAATGAGTGCACCGCCGTACGCGGTCATCATCCCTGACGCCCCAAACAACAACGCGGTCGGCATGTCGGCTCGACGATCGCGCCACGCCAGCACACCGCCAATGGCAGCGTTGACTGCCACGATGATCAATGCGGTTGCCAATGCCACATGCTCATCCGCATGCAGGATGTATACCATGGCAGGGACAATCATGATTGCACCACCGCCACCGAGAAATCCCAGCAGCAAGCCGACAATGCAACCGATGAGGATAGGTGCTGCGATGCTCATGACTTCAGATTGTCATTGTCTCGGCCATTACTGTCCGATTCGATTGCATCTGCCTCGGTGCCATCGGTGCCTTCGAGGGTCATATCGTCGCGCAAATCGAACTCAGCAAGGAGTTCTTGCGCTGCTCCGGCATACAGAGCGGGCACGACGATGCGAACCTCTGCGAGGATCCCGGATTGCATCCCAAAGACGGATGCACTGTCAGCGCCCAACAAGGCTGCAGGAATCCCAGAATCGTGGAGTTGCGACAGCATCATGTTGGCTTCGATCGGGCCATTGCAGGTAGCCACGACGACCGGCGAATCCGTTGGTTCGTCACTGTCGCTACGGACGAAGAGTTTTTTGATGGAAGACCACATATCTGTTCCTTTCAGAAACAAAAAACGCTCCCCAACGAAGTTGGGGAGCGTAGCAACCAAAACTTAGGCTGCCTGTTTGCGGAACCAAGTACGCCATTCGCGATTTTCCCAGACGACCAACATCTGAGCCGCGTTGAAGATCGACGAATATGTGCCGCTCAACAACCCAATCAAAAGGATGATGACCAGGTTTCGAATCGTCACACCACCGAACAACAGCAACGCGGTCAGCGAAAAGATGCTGGTCAACTGTGTGTTGATGGAACGGGGAAGGGTCTGCACGATGCTGTGGTTGACAATATCTTCGAAGGATTCGCCCGCACGCCGGCGGCCGACATTTTCTCGGATACGGTCAAATACCACGATAGTATCGTGGACCGAGAAGCTGATGACAGTCAGTAGCGCGGTGAGGAAGTATGCATCGATTTCGAGGCCGATTGCATAGCCCAAAATTGCTGCCATGCCCAACACGACGAGGACGTCATGAAGCATTGCCAACAGTGCGCAGATGCCATATCGCAACGGGTTAGGGGCAGAGCGAAAGGCAATGGTCAAATAGACCAAGATCGCCAAACATGCACCCAATACCGCGATGGCAGCAGAACGTGTTGCCTCTGCACTCACTGTTGGGCCGACGCTTTGCAGTTCCTGCGGCTCGACCGTTCCATAGACTGCCGATAAGCCGGATACCACTGCTTCTGTTTGATCTTTGGGATTGACAGCGCTCAACTCTTTGGTGCGTACCACCGCAGACGCAATATCAACACCATTGACTTTGACCGTAGAGAGCTGGACTTGTGCACCTTCGAAACCGTTTTTGGCAAATACATCCGCGATGGCCTCGGTGTTGAGATCGCTCATCTGTTTGGTGGGGAAGTGCAAGTCCCACAACGCACCACCGGCGAAGTCAATACCTGTTTTGAGGCCGTACATTGCGAAAAATATCGCACCTGGGATAATCACCACCAACGAAATGATGAACCAAATATAGCGTAGACGGACAATGCTTTTCATGCGTGAGAGCTCCGTTATGAGGCCGTACGCTGCTCGCGCAGGTCGGTTTCGGAATCGATTTCGTAGAACCAGAGTGATTGGGCTGCCTTGGCGCGAACGACCAAGCGGAGGAAGGTGCGTGTGACAACCACCGCAGTGAACAGATTCAACAACACACCGAGGGCCAAGGTCAACGCAAACCCTTTGATGAGGCTCACACCGAAGCTATTGCCGAACACAAAGAGAATGGCGCTGGTGATCAGCGTCGATGCACTCGAATCACGAATGGCTGGCCATGCTTCTTCGAAGCCGGCTTCGACCGCACGTGCCAGTGAACGCTTGTTACGGAGTTCTTCTTTGAGACGGGCGAAAATGAGCACATTAGCGTCGACGGCCAATCCGACCGACAAAATGAAGCCAGCAATACCCGACAGTGTCAGCGTAATGGGCACCAGTTTGTGGACGGCGAAAATGATAATCGTGTAAATGACCAACGCAACCGTGGCAAGAACGCCTGGCAAACGATAGTAGAGCATCATGAACAGCCCCACGACAATCAGCCCGACCATACCCGCAACAATGCTTGCAGCTACAGAATTTGCACCGAGTGTGGCTGATACGGTACGGCTGGACTCGATGGTGAGGGTGACCGGCAACGAACCGTATTTGAGCTGGTTGAGGATCTTCTCAGCTTCTTCCCGGGTTGCACTGGTGATTTCACCACTGCCGCCGACGAGCGCTGATTGAATAACAGGGCAGCTCACAATGACGTTGTCGAGTGCGATACACATCGGCTTCTGGATGTTTGCTGCCGAAAACGCACCGAGCCGTGTGCCAGATTCACCCAAAAAGGCGAACGTGACTGCGGGTTTGTTGTTCACAGCATCTGTCGCAACACGGAGGGCGACCTGTTTGGTGTCGAGGTCTTTGCCGTCGGTGATGCTTTCGTATATCGTCTGGTCTGGGTTGGGAGCCGGATTTGCAGGATCCACCGGTGCATTCGGGTCGACTTCAGGCATCACTGGGTTGGGATTGCCCGTCGTTTTGACGATGGTACCCTCAGCCACAAAGGCGCCCTTGGTGTCGATGAACTCGAGACGGCCAGTCCCGCGCAGGGTTTCGATTGCCTGCTCTGGGTTTTTGACGCCGGGAAGCTCGACAATGATGCGATTCTCACCCGAAAGCTGGACAATTGCTTCGCTGACGCCGAGACCGTTGACACGGCGTTCAATGACCGTTGCCGCAGTACGCATCAATTCTTTGTCGTTTGTACCATCGGCCTTCATCAACACTTGAGTGCCACCCTGCAGGTCAAGCCCGAGTCGCACACTCACATCACGACCAAGCCATGTGTCATCTGGAGCAAATGTGATCCAGGAACACAGGATGGTCAGCAGGAGAATAAAGAGCATTGGGGCTACTTCGCGATTACGCACGATATTTTTGCCTCCGTGTCGGGTAGGCCGACTCATCTGAACGCTGTACTAAATACTGAGTATAACGGTGGAACGGGGCGAATGTCAATTATCATTGACGATATAAATCGGGCATACTGCATTGCAATGCAGTATGCCCGTGTATGTGGTTATTTGCCGAGTGCTTTGTTGATTGCAGCGCGCACTAATGCATCGATATCATCGACACTCTTGGCACTGCTCGCGTCTACAATGGCGCCTTGCACAGCGAATGAAGGGGTGCCAGGCAGGCCAAGCGCATTCGACTTTTTCTGGAAATCGCGCACCGTACGTTCGTTCTCGGGCAACTCGATGCAGGCTGCAAATGCCGTTTTGTCGAGGCCGAGTTGGCCGGCATATTCGACATTCTGGAGTTTAAATGCCGCTGTTTCGAGTTCTTTCCATTGTGTTTGATTGGTAAACAGCAAGCTGTTGAACTGCCAAAATGCCCCAGTGCTCTGCTCGCCTGCGCAGCGTGCGGCAATTGCTGCAGGGACTGCATTGATGTGCATGGCCAGTGGGAAGTCTTGGAAGATGAGGCGCACATCGCCGGTCGCGATGAAGTCCTTTTCAAATGCTGCGGAAAGGGAGTTTGAATAAAACGCACACCCTGGACATTGATAATCTGCGTACTCAACCACCGTTACGGCTGCGTCTGGTTTGCCGAGGTAGTACCGGCCATCATCCGTTTTGCCCATGGGGATGTCTGCAGTACGGGGCGCGGGGATAGTAGCTTCGAGTGTCTTGACCGGTTCAGCAGTGGTGCCGTAGATGTTGTAGACAACGCCGACGACAATGAGGAGCGCAATAACGGCAAAGGCGACATAAAAATTCCGCAAGCGGGCGACTGGGGCGGCGCTTTGGACTGCACGGCCACGTGGTTTCGGATTTCGCATACTCAGTTCCTTATTCTGTTACTATCTGCCTATCATTATAGTATGTTCGCCGTGCATATGTCGGTTTGGACGCCCTGTTCTGCCGCATCAGGGTATGTTTTCATTGTTTTCTCACCGAAGCGTGCAACGAGGTATGTGGGTTGGAAGGTGACCACTCATGACGATGAAACTCACGATGGCCCAAGTTCGCCGTTTGATGATACGCGCCCAGGGACTCGACCGTCTGCGCCCTGCGCATAACGCCACCGACCTGTTGCAGAGCGTTGAACGCATGGGAATGATTCAAATCGATACGTTGTCGGTCGTCAACCGGAGCCATTACTTCGTCCTTTGGAGTCGACATGGAACGTACCCAATCGATTGGCTCGATACCTTGCTGACAACTGGTGCCGTCTTTGAGTGTTGGACCCACGAAGCCTGCATGGCGCCGCGTAGTTGGTTCCCGTACCATCGTCGGCTCATTGCAGACGGCGTACGTTCCACCAAAGTCCGTTGGGCACGGGCGTATCTCGACCAACATCGGCACGCAGCAGAAGCGATGTTGGTACACCTGGAGCAACAAGGCAGCGTCCGTACAGACAGTTTTGCGCGACCAACCGGGTTACGTGGGGAGTGGTGGGATTGGTCCCACGAAAAGCAACTCCTCGAAGCGTTGTTCGCGTGTGGTGATGTGATGATTCCGCGCCGCGACGGTTTTCGGCGCGTGTATGCACGGACCGACGCTGTCCGGCCCGATTGGGATGAAGCACACATGCCCAGCACCGAAGAGACGGCAACGTATCAAATCCGGTCGACCGCACGCAAACTCGGGGTCGTCCACCCGCGTTGGTTGGGTGATTACTACCGCATGCAGACAACGCTGCATCGTCACATCGACACCTTGTGTGCCCGCAACGAACTTGTCCCGGTAACGATAGAAGGACTCGCTGGGGAGGCGTACATGGACGCAACAGTTGCTGCGTCACTCCCGGAACGCATCCGCAAACCCACCCATACGACACTGCTTTCACCGTTCGATCCGTTAGTATGGGACCGCAAACGGGCGCTCGATGTGTTTGGATTCGATTACCGGATTGAGTGCTACACCCCTGCACACAAACGCAAATATGGGTACTTTACGTTGCCCATCTTGCACGAGGATGCCATCATCGGCAGGGTTGACTGCAAAGTAGAGCGTCGCGCAGGAGTGTTCGGCATCCGGGCACTGCACTTCGAAGACGGGTATATGCTCGATGCAGTGACCGCCACACGCCTTGCGCAGATGTTCAACGCATGTGCGGATTGGCATGGGGCGCCGGTGATCGATGCGCATGGGGTTGGGACGGACGAAAATGGCATGTGTATGCGCACAGCGTTCGCCACGGTGTTGCCCTGATGACGTGGTTGGATTACAATGAGAACAACGCTGTATCTACGCGTTCTTTTCTGTCTACATTGGGGGATTGGCATGCCGACGTACGTATATGCGTGTGACACCTGTCAGGTGCAGTTCGAAAAATATCAATCGTTCAACGATGAACCGCTCCGCAGTTGTCCTACCTGTCAAAATTCCGTACGGCGTGTCATCCAGCCTGCAGGCGTGGTGTTCAAAGGGACCGGTTGGCACATTAACGATTATCGTGCGCACAAAGGCGCAGAGGCCACCTCAGATGCACCCGCTGCTGTACCGGTGACACCGGCTCCAGCGGCCGATGCGCCAGCTGCCGCACCCGCGACACCAGCGCCCGCTGCTGCACCGGCTGCTCCTGCTGCTCCTGCACCGTCGACTGCATCCACGGCGAAGGATGCCTGATGGGTCGGTTCACCAGGTTTGTGCGTGCGGATATCGCAGCTATCTTTCGTAATGATCCCGCGGCTACCAGCCTCGCAGAGGTATTGTTGTACCCCGGTTTGCATGCGATAGTCAATCATCGGATCGCGCATGCATTGTGGCGTGCACGAGTCCCGTTTGTCCCGCGGTTGTTATCCCAATGGGCTCGGTTTTTGACCGGTATCGAAATACATCCTGGTGCAACCATCGGGTCGGGCTTTTTCATCGACCATGGCATGGGCACCGTCATCGGTGAAACAGCCGAAATCGGCGACAACGTGATGCTCTACCAAGGTGTCACCCTCGGAGGCACCGGCAAACAGCTCGGCAAACGTCACCCAACGCTCCAGGACAATGTCATTGTCGGCGTCGGTGCGAGTGTGCTGGGGGCGATTACCAT
>CAIPUQ010000488.1 GCA_903868295.1 uncultured Roseiflexaceae bacterium | reverse complement strand
GACCCTGATGCCACAGAACGTGCCGGTCATGCGACATTTGCGCATGTCGGTACCCCGCTGATGGTGCATGCGGTCGGATTCCGTGGCGAAGACTGTCTGCTGGCCCTTGTCGTCTGTGACATCGAGCATCCCGCGCGCATCGACGTCAGCTCGTTGACCTTTCACATTAATCTGCACCCCATCACCCCCGTCGAGGTCATCTTGGTTGCCAGCGGCACACGGCGCAGTCCTGATTATGGAGCGACCAGTCCCGCCTACCAACACCAGGTCGTACATGCAATCACGGATTGTGTCATCGACGCGCTGACGTTTGGTTGTCCGGCACAAATGCGGGTGACACCACACGCCATCCAGTGGCGCAAGTTCGACGAGCAGCCAATTGCCACAATGGCACTGCATGCGGCGGGGACGAGCCTCAGCGATACCGATTTGACCACCTGCATTACCCAATGGCAGGCACCGGTGTTGCATGTTACCCAGGCCGCGGCCCACGGGGACATCACGCTGGCGCAGATATTCAACGACATCGCGACTGCCGCCAAGACGCCGGTCACCCAGGTTGCATGGCAGCATGACGGGCCGTGCTGGCTTGTGACGGTCAATGATACGCGGTTGCATCTGGTCCCAGACGCACAACTAATCCGCGCTGGCGTGCATGCGATCGCCATCAACCCGGCGGTGGATCACGATGAGTGACCCTCAACGCTGCGTCTGGTGCGGCACTGATGCGTTGTATGCGGCGTATCATGATCACGAATGGGGCGTGCCTCTGCACAGTGAACATGGCTGGTACGAGCGTATCGTGCTCGAGACGATGCAGGCCGGCCTCAGCTGGCTGACGGTGCTGCGCAAGCGTGACCACTATCGGGCCGTCTGCGCGGGGTTCGACCCACACCAGGTGGCGACATTTACCACTCACGATGTCGATCGGCTCATGGCCGACAGCGGGATTATCCGCAATCGTGCCAAACTGGTCGCCATGATTAGCAACGCACGTGCGTTCCTCGCACTCCAAGCCAAACACGGCAGTGTGGATGCGTTTTTTTGGCGCTATGTGGACGGCACGCCCCTACAACCGCGCTACCAGACCCATGCCCAGATTCCCACGGTCACACCGTTGTCGACGCAGATGGCCAACGATCTCAAACGCGCTGGGTTCTCATTTATCGGGCCGACCATGTGTTATGCGTTGATGGAGGCGACGGGGCTGGTCAACGACCACGTCGTTGATTGCCATCGGCACGCGCATCTCGCGCCATGAGTGCGGTACCGCTGGCAGTGTTGGCACACGGGCAGTTGTTGATCGACACCGATCACCCGCACGCCCGGGATTGCATCGACGCGCTCCAGGGGTTCAGTCGTGTTACTGCATACACCGGACGGTATGTGCGGGCACGGCTCGAACGAACGAGCCTATGGAACGCCGCCGCCAACGGTATGACTGCGGTCGACGTCTGTACCGCGCTGCAACAGTATGCCGGTGCACTCGAGCCGACTATTGAACGCACCATTCGCACGCTGATGGAGCGTTGGGGAGCGTTGGTGTTGACCGGTACCGCAGACGCCCTGATCCTCGCGGTGCATGACCCGCTGGGGGCGTTGGTGTTGTTGCACGACGCCCGCTTGCATGCGGTGTTTGCGCACCAGGTAGGCGAAAACCGCTACCACATCGACGCCCAACAACGTGGTCTCATCAAACAGGTATTGGTCAAACGCGGCTGGCCCGTCATCGACAATGCGCAGACGCGCGCCGGGAACGCACTTGCTATCGCGTGGAACGACAGCATCACGCTCTATCCGTACCAACAACAAGCGGTCGATGCCGCCTGCGCCACCACCCATGGCGTTATCGTCCTCCCCCCGGGGAGCGGCAAAACATACATCGGCGTGGCGCTGATTGCTGCCCTGCAACAACACGCGCTCATCATCACCAGCAGTCGCGCTGCTGCACAGCAATGGCACGATAGCGTGACACGTGCGACCACCGTCGACCCCACAGCAGTGGGAATCTATCGCCGCCAAACCGGAGTCACCTCAATCACAGTGACCACCTATCAGCAGCTCATCCATGCGCCGCAGAGCCTGCTCGACGCCGCCTGGGGCGTGATTATCTACGACGAGGTCCATACCCTGCCTGCCCCGGTCTTCCGCACCACTGCCGCATTGCAATCGCGGCGACGCTACGGCCTGAGTGCGACGTTGGTGCGCGAGGACGACAATATCACCGATGTCTATAGTCTGGTCGGCCCGCAGCGCTATGCTGTGCCCTGGCGTACCCTCGAACAAGCAGGCTATATTGCCCCCGTGCAGTGCGTGTCAGTCACGGTCGACCACACGCCGGCCGAGCGGGCCACCTACCTCGCGGCGTTCCCACGACAGTACGGGCGCATCGCTGCCATGGCCAGCGCCAAACTGACGGTGGTAGAACGACTGGCACAGCTCCATGCCGATGCGTCGATTTTGGTCATCGGGCAGTACATCGAACAGTTGCAGCAGTGTGCCGCGCTGACCGGCTGGCCGCTGTTGACGGGCAATACGCCCGAGGACGAGCGGCAGGCGTTGTACGAGGCGTTCCGCACGGGCCAGGCGGCTCGTCTGATTGTGTCGAAGGTGGGCAATCAGGCCATTGATTTACCCAATGCAACGGTATTGATACAGCTATCGGGGGCATTTGGGTCGCGCCAAGAAGAAGCACAACGGCTGGGCCGGGTGTTACGCGTCCATCATGGCAACGAAGCGTTCTTTTATGCGCTGATGACCACCCACACGCGTGAAATCCAAGATAATTGGCAGCGCCAGCGGTTTTTGGTGGCCCAAGGGTATCGCTATACAATGCAGGATGGAGCGACACTATGAAGACATCGTTCTGGAGCACACTCAAAACACTCCTGCCGCGCCGGCGGCTTCTCTGGCTCGCACTGCTCGCAGTCGTTGCCCTCGCCGTCCTCTGGTGGCTCCGTAGCGTTGTCGATTTGACCCCGACTGGCATGCGCACGCTACTGGCACCCCTCGGTGGCTGGGGTGCGCTCATTGTCGTAATGGGCATTGCGGTCATCTTGGTCGTCCCCGTGGTGCCTGCCACGGTGTTGCAGGTCGGCGCAGGACTGGTGTTTGGACCGTGGCTGGGCTTTGGGTTGACGCTATTGGGTGATGTCATCGGTGCACTGGTAGGGTTTGCGATTGCCCGTCGCTGGGGGCATCAGGTCGTCCGCACGCGATTGTCTGCGCCAGAGCAAGGTGCGTTTGATGACCTGTGTGTGCGCATCACGCCGACCGGCATGTTGTTGTTGCGGGTATTGCCCGGGCCGGCGTACACGCTGGTATCGTTTGCAGCAGGCTGTAGCAGCATGTCGTGGTGGCAGTACCTGCTCGGATCGCTGCTCGGGGTTGCCCCCGGATTGCTGGTGTTGACCGTGGCCGGTGACCTGAGCACGAGCAATCCCGGGTTGGCGGTCGGCATTGCAGTGGGATTTGTGCTGCTGATGGTGGGGATTAGTCGGATTGTTCGATCGCGTGCACAATGAGTATTCACAGCGATTTGATGCGAAATACACGGATGCATAACAATTCCTTATAATAGAATGTGGATAGTTACCAACATTGGAGACACATGCATGATTGACGCAGCAGGGATCCAGGCACTTTTCGCCACGCATTTTGGACACGCGCCCGGCATGGTCGTGCGCGCACCGGGTCGCGTCAACTTAATCGGCGAACACACCGACTACAACGATGGGTTTGTGCTCCCTGCGGCAATTGATCGGGCGACCTTCATTGCGGCCGCGCCCCGGAGCGACCGTCGGGTACGCGTGTTCGCAGCAGATCTCAACGAGAGCGACGAGTTCGCCATCGACCATATCGAATCGAGCGGTATCCGCCCCTGGAGCAACTACATCCGCGGCATGGTACGTGCCTTGCTGGCTGCAGGGCATGTCATCAACGGTGCGGACCTCGTAGTGTCGAGCAGCGTTCCCCGCGGTGCCGGGTTGTCGTCTTCGGCGGCGCTCGAAGTAGCCACGGGCTATGTCTTTCAGCTGCTCTACGGTCTCAACATCTTGGGCGAAGAACTCGCGTTGATGGCGCAGGCCACCGAGAATCACTTCGTCGGCGTCAACTGCGGCATCATGGATCAGTTCATCGTGACCCTCGGCCAAGCCCACCACGCCTTGTTGATCGACTGCCGCGACCTGAGCTATCAGGCGGTCAGCGTGCCCGAAAACGCAGCGATTGTCATCTGCGATAGCCACATCGAACGCTCGTTGGCTGCCTCGGCATACAACCAACGGCGCGCCGAGTGCGAGCATGCGGTCGAAATCCTGAGCGCGTCGTTGCCGGGTATCAAAGCCCTGCGTGACGTGACTAGCCAGCAGTTACAACAGCACAGCCAAGCCTTGCCGTCGATTGTGTTGCAACGTGCACGGCACGTCATCAGCGAAAACGAACGCGTGTTGAGTGGCGTGGCAGCCCTGCGCGCCGGCAATGTGGCCGAGTTCGGCCGATTGATGAATGCCTCGCACGCCAGCATGCGGGATGACTACAATGTCAGCATCCCCGAAATGGACGCACTGGTTGCGTCGGCACAGCGCGTCAGCGGGTGCTACGGATCACGTCTGACCGGCGCTGGTTTTGGCGGCTGTACGGTCAGTCTGGTCGAAAACGGAGCGGTCGAGCACTTCCGCCACGAAGTCGCCGCCGCGTACTTGGCAGCCACTGGTCGCAGTGCGTCGATTTATGTGACGCATGCGGCAGATGGTGTGGGACGCATCCGCCCCGAATAGATCGTCGGTAGTGACGTGGTCACCCTGACGATACAAAGGAATGGTGTCCATGCAGACGATTCTCTTGGTCGAAGACGATGCGACGCTGGCCGAAGCGCTGACCTACAATCTCGAACGCGAAGGCTACACCGTCTTGCGTGCGAGTGATGGCATGACTGCGCTCGAAATGGCCCGTCGTGATGCGCCCGACATCCTCGTGTTGGATGTGATGTTACCGCGACTCGACGGATTTTCGGTCTGTCGGATGCTCCGCAAAGAGAGCACCATCCCCATCCTCATGTTGACCGCCCGCCAAGACGAGGTCGACCGCATTGCCGGCCTCGAACTCGGTGCAGACGATTATCTGACCAAACCGTTCAGTGTGGGCGAGTTGTTGGCACGGATCCGCGCCATCCTGCGCCGCAGTGACCGTCAGCCTACCACCGAGCGCGATGCGGTTGTCATTGGTGGCATCAAACTCGACACCGGCTCACGCCGCGTCTGGCGCGACGAAACCGAAGTCCAACTCTCGCAGAAAGAGTTTGATTTGCTGGCCTGCTTGATGCGCAATCGTGGCCTCGCATTGTCGCGCGATGTCTTGCTCGAGCGGGTCTGGGGCGGCGATTATGTCGGTGATGGGCGGACCGTCGACGTGCATATCCGCTGGCTCCGCGAGAAAATCGAAGCTGACCCGAGTACTCCCGCCTATGTGCAGACCGTTCGTGGCATTGGATATCGCTTTGATACGCCCAAAGCACACGAGTAATCGATGAATCTCGATGCACTCTACCCTTGGTTCTTTGCGATTGCTGCCATCATATGGTTGATTATCACGTGGCAGCAGAACCCTCCTGAGCGGCGCATCAAGCGCGAGGCACCCTCTACCCCCGAACCGCCGCCGTTTTTGCCAAACGATATCGCAGTCGAAATGCTCGACATCGGCGTGATGTATGTCTCGGCTGACGGTGTCGTTTTGCATCACAACCCTGCGTTGCGCACGGTCTTGCGCATCGACGGAGGCGTCGACGGCCAAACAATTATGAGCTTGGTGCGCGATCACCAGCTCGACGAATTCGTGCGCGACACCGCCACCAAACGGGTCAACGACGAAATGCAACTCCATCAGCGCAACCCGTCACGCACGATGCGTGTCGTCGCGCGCCCGATGGTGTTGCCCAACGAGGACGTCGTGGTGATGGTCCTTATCCGCGATGTGACGCAAATCAATCAACTCGAACGTGCCCGCCGCGACATGATTGTGAGCATCTCGCACGAGTTGCGTACCCCATTGGCCGCCCTCAAAATCCTCAGCGACACCATCGTCAGCCAGCCCCCACCCGAGGTGGCCCAACGCATGGCGATGCGCATCTCGGACGAAGTCGATGCCCTGACACGGCTGGTCGAGGACCTCCACGATTTGTCACAAATCGAGGCAGGGCGCATTGCACTCCAGTATGCCCAATACGACACGGTTGCCCTTATCCAACAAGCAATCGAACGCAGCACGCCACAAGCCAACGCACACCACATCACACTGCAGGCGACCTACCCTGATACCCTGCCTGCAGTCATGGTCGACCGCGGCCGGATGGCACAGGTGTTCCTCAATTTGCTCCACAACGCCGTGAAATTCACCCCTGACCACGGAGCGATACGTGTCGACGCCCGCGTCGTACACCTGCCATCAGACGGTGCAGCATTGACCAATCTGCCGGCAGATCACCCCCCGGGAGAATGGATGCTTTTGAGCATTGCCGATAATGGCGTGGGAATCCCGCTGGAGCATCAGCACCGGATTTTTGAACGGTTTTATAAAGTTGATCAAGCACGCACCCGTGGTTCAGGGACGGGGCTTGGGCTCGCGATTGTGCGGCATTTGGTCGAAGGCCACGGCGGGCGCGTCTGGCTTTCGAGCACCGTGGGCAATGGAACGACGTTTTATTTTACGATTCCAACGGCGCAAAGCAACGAATAGGGTAAATTAGGAATTAGGAAATGAGATACCAGCAGCCAGTCGCGAAACTGACGCTGGTATTTTATCTCTGATCTCTGATCTCTGATCTCTGATCTCTGATCTCTGATCTCTGATCTCTAGAGAACGTCGACGTGACTATGGTCACCGAGGACGAGGCGGTATGCACTAGGCCGAGCAGACGAGCGTGACACCACGACCGAGCGGCCAATCAGGCTGTCGCACAGGCGGCCGGGCAGGTCGTTGATGGTGCAGTCTTCGAGGACAATGGAGTGCTCGATTTCGCTGTTTTGGATGGTGCAATGATGGTAAATCGACGTAAACGGCCCCACGTATGAGTTGATGATGCGCGTGCCTTTGCCGATGATGGCGGGGCCGCGAATGGTGCTGTTGATAACTTCAGCGCCTTCTTCGATGATTACCTTGCCGATGATATGCGAAGCAGCGTCGATAGAGCCGTTGTTGACCTCGGCCATTTCGTCGAGGACGAGCCGGTTCGCTTCGAGCATGTCGTCTTTTTTGCCAGTGTCGATCCACCAGCCACGATGGACGTAGGGGAACACGGTCTTGCCGGTATCGACCAGCGCCTGAATAGCGTCGGTAATCTCGAGCTCACCGCGGGCCGAGGGTTTGATCGAGTCAATTGCGTGCCAGATCGATTTGTCGAACATGTAAATACCGACCAGGGCCAGGTTCGACTTGGGTTCTTTTGGCTTTTCGACCAGACGCAAGATACTGCCGTCGGGGTTCAGTTCGGCGACGCCGAATGAGCG
>CAIPUQ010000487.1 GCA_903868295.1 uncultured Roseiflexaceae bacterium | reverse complement strand
GCAGCGATATCTACGTTACGCACACGATAGCCGTGGGCCAGCAGTTCTCGGATGGTGGCGCGGCCGGCTTTGCCGGATCCGCCGGTGACGGCGATGTGTTGCAAGTGGGGTCCTTTGGTGTACATATCAATAAGTATACGGGATAGAGTAGGGCTTAATGCAATAAGCCCGAACGAACCTCATCCCGAGCGTCACACACCGCGGTGCGACGCTCGGGATGGTTGGCTTGGAGGGTGGGAAGTTACCGTGTTTTGGTGGCTGTCCGTGTCGGTACGCGTGATCCCGGAGCGCGTGGTTGGTTATAGAGCTGCTCAACCTCTCTGGCGGTCAATGCGCTGTTGTAAACGGTCAGCTCGTCTATCCATCCGTCGAAGTGGTCGGTGGGAGTGGTGCTCTGCAGCCACTTGGCACCGACCGAGAGGGTGTTGATGGTCGCACTCGAATACGCAAAGACACCGGTCTTGACCGCCACGACGTCACGATTGTAGTACAACCGCATCGTCGACGTTGAACTGTCGAACGTGCACGTTATCATGTGGCTGGCGCCGTTTAATGCGGTGCTACTGGTAACGGTGTTTGCGCCAGCGGTACAGAAGGGCTTGTTCTCGGGATTGACACCGAGGATGAATGATTTGTTGCTTGCTGCAGAACCATGGCTGACGAGAACCTGTGTCATTCCTGGGGTTGCCAGCCGCACCCAGCTCGAAACACTAAACGATGCGCCGAACGGCACTGCATCGCGTGCCCGTGCAACCGTCCGATTGTCTGCGTTGAATAACAGTGCAGCACCCATGTCGGCGTTGATGCCCATATCTTCGGTATGCGGGCAGGTTGTGTCGTCGGCACTGCAGAGCAGCGGATTGGTGTATGTCGAGCGGTCAGCGTAGCTCGTTGCTGTGCTGCCGTCCTCAAAGCTATAGCGCAGGCGAAGCGTCGGTCCGGCGACACTTGT
Source organism: uncultured Roseiflexaceae bacterium (assembly GCA_903868295.1). Classification (GTDB taxonomy): domain Bacteria; phylum Chloroflexota; class Chloroflexia; order Chloroflexales; family Roseiflexaceae; genus UBA965. The sequence continues at coordinate 1,039 of CAIPUQ010000487.1, read as the reverse complement.
CGCGGTTGGTGGCAACGGCGTCGGCGTCCGTGTTGGCGGTGCTGATGTCGGCATCTTTGTTGGGGTACGACTCTTGGTCGGGCTGACGGTGCGGGTCGGGGTGGAGGTACGCGTCGCTGTATGCGTCGCGGTTGGCGATGCGGCGAGCGCACCGCCACTGAGGCGGAACGACGTCATGCGCAAGTTGTTGGATTCACTCCGCTCGGGCATCGTGTTGTACGGATCGATGATGACGCGCAGGGTGCTGGTCATGTCTGGCCAGCGTGTCGTATCCCATTTGAAGGTCAGCGTCGCCGATTGGCCGACTGCTAGTCGAGGAACGGGCTGACTATCGATGTACCAGAGACCATCACCCGGTATTTGGGCAGCCAACGCGGCGGTACTCACATCCGATGAAGATTTCCCGTCGTTGCGGATCACCGCACGGACCGTGTTGATGGTGCCGCGCGGGACTGCGAGCTGCGGGGCCCCGTTGCGTGTGCTTGTGGTGACACCATCCATGGTGACCCCGGTGGTCGTCAGGTCGGATTGCCCTTTGGGGACGCCGATGACATTGGTCAACAACAGTGCACCAGCCCGTGGGCTCTTGATGGTGATCGGGACCTCTACGAAATCTCCGGTTTTGGTGCTCATGTAGCTCGTCAACGCCACGGCCAGATTTACTGAGGTGTACTTGCCAGGCACGGCATTGGTGACCGACCAATCGGTGGTGCCATTGGCGCCGATGTCGATGTCGAGTCGGCCGCTGAACGAGTCGATCGGCCAGAGCTCGAGGGTCGCGGTTAGGTATTCGGTCCGTGGCAGGCGCACGGTGGCCGATTGTGTCGTGTTGGCAGCGGTGTAGGTATACAAGAGGCCGTTGTCGATGGCATAGCGCGCACTCTTGGTGAATGATGCTGGGATGATTATGCGTCGCTCGCGTTCAGGGCCGGTGTCGGCTTTGTCGACCGCGAAGGCATCGTTCGGTGTCGGCGTTCTGGACGGCGTCAGTGTTGGGGTGCGTGAAGGCGTGAGGGTGCGCGAGGGTGTCAGGGTGCGG
>CAIPUQ010000486.1 GCA_903868295.1 uncultured Roseiflexaceae bacterium | reverse complement strand
TTTTCTCTGGAGGACGCAGTACAGTTGCGATTGTTTTGGTCGCTGTGGGGACACACGGTTTGTGCAGGGCTAGGCATATTGCGTGATCGCATGGTCGGCGGTGATGGAGTTATGGATACGGCAACGTTGCATGTTTCTTGATTGGAAGGAAAACATATTGGCTTACCGACTGATGACGCTGCTTCTTATAATTGTGCTGTTGCTTGCATCGAATGTCAGTGCTGCACAGGCAGCCACGACGACCGTCGCATGCTCGCTGGATGGTACGTTCACCATTAAAGATAACGTAGTCTACCTCGGCACCCTCTGTCAGGGCACTGCGACTATCCCAGCAACGGTTACCGCTATCGGGAATGGCGCTTTTCTGAATGCGAGCGGGCTCACTACCGTCACATTTGAAGCTGATAGTCAACTCACAACGATTGGGGTAGCGGCATTTCGCCTTGCAACTTCCCTCACTTCAATCACCATTCCGGCAAGGGTTACCGCTATGGGGGATTACGCGTTCGCAAATGCAAGCAGCCTCTCTACCGTCACCATTGCAGCCGGCAGCCAACTCACATCCATCGGGGATGCAGTGTTCTACAATGCAAGCTCGCTGACCGCAATCACTATCCCAGCGGGAGTTACATCCATCGGGGATGCAGTGTTCTACAATGCAAGCGCACTCACCGTCATCACTATGCCAGCGGGAGTCACATCCATCGGGGCGAGCGCGTTCGAAAATGCAAGCTCGCTGACCGCAATCACTGTTCCAGCGGGAGTTACATCCATTGGGGATAACGCGTTTTATTGTGCAAGTGCCCTGAGAAGCGTGTACTTCTTGGCTGATAAGCCGACGCTCGAAACAGACGCATTTGGCGGCGTCAGCGGTGCTACCGCATATATTCGTTCTACCGCTACTGGATTTCCCGCGGTTGGCACGCTGATGGACGGCCTGACCATTGCCACTGGAGTCTACACCCTCACCTACAATACCAACGGTGGGTCTGCAATCGCGGAAGGGGTAGTCTTGCATGGGCAACCGATATCTACACCACCAGCACCGACTCGGTCCAGTTACACCTTTGTGGGTTGGTCTGCAAGCAATGGCGGCGATACGTTGACGTTCCCGTATGTGCCAGATACTGCGAGCACTACGACACTCTATGCCAAATGGATACTGATCACTCCGACTCGTACCGCCTCCCGCACGGCCACGCGCATTGCAACGCGAACGACTGCCCGTACTGCAACGCGAACGACTGCCCGCCCGCGCACCCTTACAGCCACACGTACGCGCACCCGCACATTCACACGTACGCGCACCCGCACATTGACTCGTACCCCGATACGCACTCCGATACGCACTCCCACACGCACACCAACACGCATACCTTAAACGGTCGGTGGCGCGATACAATGATGTCAGAGTAGTCGCCTTTCATGCAGATACGCAGTCATTGCACAAACTCCACGCACGCACGTGGGGCATCCACAGAGATGAAAAGGGACGCAGAACGCCCGTGCACATCCTTTAAAGGAGGATGTGCACGGGCATTTTTGGCTCGTCAGCCCGATACTCTACACACACGGACGTATAAACCCGATGATCGCATGTAACCGACAACCACCCGCTAGCGCGGCAGCCGCACAAACCCAGCCAGTTGCGCATCCCAGGCGGCCCGATCGGTCGACGGCTCGATGACGGTGGGTGGGAACGACTCGGCGATGATGCGCCGACCGGTGGCCAAATCCGGAATCGCTCCAATGGTCAATGCCTGGATGAGCACATTGCCCAAGGCCGTTGCCTCGACGGGGCCGGCCACCACGGGCAGATTGCAGGCGTCGGCGCTGAAGCGGTTGAGCAGTTGGTTCTGCGAGCCGCCGCCGACGATGCGGATCGTGTCGATGTGCCGGCCCGACAAATCGCGGAGTGTGTCGAGCACGGTGCGGTAGCGCAACGCCAGACTCTCGAGGCAACAGCGCACAATCGCACCCGGCGTTTGCGGCACGGCGATGCCGTGTTGGGCGCAGTAGGCTTGGATGGCGCTGGGCATGTCGTCGGGGTTGAGGAACGCCGCTGCGTCGGGATTGACGATGCTCACAAACGGCGCGGCATTACTGGCCAGCGCCATCAGTTCCTCCCACGTATACGACTGACCCTGGCGCTGCCAGCTACGGCGGCACTCTTGGAGCAGCCACAAGCCGGCGATGTTTTTGAGCAGGCGAATGGTGCCGTTGATGCCGCCTTCGTTGGTGAAGTTGACTGCCCGGGCTGCGGCGCTCAGGACCGGCGCCGGGAGCTCCATGCCCATCAGGCTCCAGGTGCCACTGCTGATATAGACGCTGTGTGTGTCGAGTCCCGGGATGGCCGCGATGGCCGCGCCGGTGTCGTGCGTTGCGCCGGCGATAATCGGTGGGGCGGTTTTGAAGCCGACTGCGTCACAGACCGAGCCGAGCATTGGTCCCAAAACAGTCCCCGGTGCGACGATGGACGGCAAAATCGTACGCGGGATGTCCAATCGCGCCAGCATTTCGTCGGCCCAGGTGCGCGTGCGCGCATCGAGCATCTGCGTCGTGCTGGCGTTGGTGTACTCGACCGCGGCCACGCCCGACAGCCAGTAATGCAACAGGTCGGGGATGAGGAGCAGTTTGTCGGCCGCCGCCAGCTGTGGATCGTCGTGCAGACGCATGCTCAGCAGTTGGTAGAGCGTGTTGATTTGCATGAACTGGATGCCGGTAGTGCCAAAAATCTCGTCGCTCGACACCCGTGCAAATGCCTGCTCGAGCATGCCGTCGGTGCGGTGGTCGCGGTAGCAGGTCGGGTTGCCCAGCAGACGCCCCTGCCGATCGAGCAACCCATAATCGACGCCCCAGCTGTCGACCGACACGCCAGCCAAGGCTGCCCCGCCACGGCTACTGTGGAGCTGCATGCCGTCAGTAATGTGCCGCCAGATGCTCAGGATATCCCAATGCATGCGGCCATTGACGGTCGTCGGGCCGTTGTCGAAGCGGGTCAGCGCCTCGAGCGAGATCCGCGCGCCGTCCCAGCGACCCAACATCACCCGCCCGCCCGACGCACCCAAATCTACTGCCAAAAAATGATCAATCGCCATTGCATCTATCCACTCTGCTAGGTGCCGACGGGCAACGAACTACACGAACAATTCTGCCTTCATGATGGTGACGGCTTGGCCGATGAGTTTGACGCGGTCGCCCACCAACTCGGTGCGCACAATGCC
>CAIPUQ010000485.1 GCA_903868295.1 uncultured Roseiflexaceae bacterium | reverse complement strand
GCAGTGTTGGTTGCGGTGTTTGTGTGGGTGCTCGATGGGGTTACGGTGGCGGTTGCGGTGTTGCTCGCGGTAGCGGTTGGGGTTCTGCTCGGCGTAAATGTCTGTGAAGCGGTTGGCGTGATGGTGTTCGTGACAAATATCCCTTTGATAACCACTTCGTCAAAGTTGAGATATTCAGTACCCTCGAGTTGAATCCGCACAAAACGAGCGCGTGTACCAGCGGGGAAAGTAACAGTGTTTATTGCCACGGCATTCGCTGTGCACGGGAGCTGATTATTGCAGGTAGTCGTGCGCCAGTCCAGTGCAAGTGCTCTGTTGTTTACCACATTCATCGAACTCCCAAAGCTCGCATTGCCAAGCAACACGTTTGAGTTGTTCAAGCGTGTGGTACAACAATCGGTGCGGCCGTGGATGGTGATCGTTGAAATGTCACGGGTGTACCCCAAATCGACTTCCCACCACGCTCCAAATTCATAGTTCGTGTGGATGTGTGTCGCACCAGTTGCCCAGTAGTCGCCACGGATCACTCCATCCAATGCTCGAGCGGGACCTTCGATTCCTTGTACAGACGACATAGACGCAGTCATGCCCACATTGTTGTAGGTTGTCATCGTTCGGGTAACCGTCGGCGAAGGGGTGTTTGTACCTACTGCAGGCGCAAAAATACGACCCGTCAGCGTGCCATCGACACTGTGTAGGGTGACTGGTCCGAAGGGCGAAGACCGGCCGTTCCAATTGATCGAAGCGATATTCCCCCATACCACAACTTGACCATCGTCGCGCTGGACTGCATAGACATCGCCCTGAGCGAAGAGTTTGGTGACATTGGACTGCGCCGTCGGGGGGATGAGGTTGTTGCTGCCCCAGCGATAGACATTGCCGTCTTGGTCAAGCGCCAACGAGGACGTGTCCCCAGCAGCGACCTGCACGAACGTTTTGCCGGTCAGTTCCGCCGGCAGGGTGCGCTGCAATAGGCTGCCCATCACGGCGAGATTGGGGCTGCCGGTAGCCTGCAAAAAGACCGTGTGTGCATCGCCTGACGCCATTTGCAACACATTATTCAGGATGACCCCAGCAGTGGTGACGCGGGCTGCCGGGGCTCCCCAGCTCAGCACGCTGCCGTCCGCTTTGAGGGCGACGCTGTGGTGGTTGCCCGCACTAATTGCCACGATGTTGGTGACCGTCGGTGGGATGGTCAACTCTCCCACCGTGTTGGTCCCCCAACCAACGACCATCCCCGTTGTCGACAGGGCCAGCGCGTGATGGTCCCCGACGACGACTTGCGCGATTGATCCGACCGTCGATAGTGGGGCATTCAGCAACTTTGATGCAGGTACTCCCCAGGGAATAACCTGCCCGTTGAACACCGGCATCGCGCGGGTAGGCAGCGGCAACACACGGGACATATTGCCTGGTGGGATCACTGCCGGTGCCGGTTTGGCAGGGGCTGCTTCGAGCGGCAATTGGTTGATAACGGTGGCTGCCAGCAGTACACAGAGACAGAGGGTGAAGAGATTCTTTTTCATCGTCTGTTCCTTTATTTCGTCACTGAGAGCGGCGGCGTACTGCTGGAATCGGCGGTCAGCATGGGCAAAAATACGGTACTCGGGGTGCTCTGTGTAATGAATGTACCGGATTGGGTATTGGAGCCGTTGCGATTGCTCGCGGTGATGCTGTATCGATACCGCCTGTTGTATATGAGGCCGGTAAACGTATGACTAATTTGTACCGGGGTCGTTCCGCTCGGGATGGTGCGTACCTGTGTGGTAGGCATTGCTCCTTGGAGGGCAATGACACGGGAATTCGTGAATGCGAGCGTGACGGGATTCGTTATTGACGGTGCGGTTGCTGATCCCCAGAAGATGACTTGACCGGAGCGGGTCACTGCGGCACTGGTCGTCTCGCTGGCATAGACGGCGATGACGTCAACTGCATCAGCAGGAATGGTTGTCTGCCCGGCGCTGTTACTTCCCCAAGCATAGACTCGACCATCGCTGGTCAGTGCGAGCGAATGCTGAGCACCGGTTGCGATTTGGATAATGTCGCGGGATGCCTCAGGCGGGACAGTCGTTTTTCCGTTGCTCGAGTCACCCCATGCGATAACCCCACCGTTGTGCCCAATGGCGAGTGCGTGCGCGGGTCCTGCAGCAATTTGGCGCACGCCTGATCGTGCCCCAGTCGGTATATTTGTCTGGCCGGCAGTGTTGCTGCCCCAACCGATGACTTCGCCTGTCTCGAGCAGGGCGAGGCTGTAACTGCTCCCTGCAGCGACAGAGACCGAACGACCGAGGGTCGTCGGTACGGTGGTTTGACCGGATCCATTGGAGCCGACCGCCTCGACCGTTCCGTCGCCGTGGAGTGCCAACAAGTGGTTCCCACTCAACGAAATCTGGACGACGGGGCTTATTGAACTGCCGAGAGCAAAACTCTGTGTCTGTGATGCCAACGGAATGACGTTGGTGACGACACCCGCTGCGGTGAGTGCAACGACGTCGGTGCCGTTGAAGGCAATCTGCGCGATTGATGCTGTCTGGACTGCAG
>CAIPUQ010000484.1 GCA_903868295.1 uncultured Roseiflexaceae bacterium | reverse complement strand
TTGCCCAGCAGCGCAGCCGCGGCCGCCCGGATCTCGGGGATGACCGCCGGCCGATCCAAATAGATGTCGACAATGGTCGGGACCGCCGCACACAGCTGCAGAATCGGCGCGAGTGCCTCAGGGGTAAACGTCAAATCACCGGAGTGGATCATATTCTCGAGAAAAATCCCCCCCTCCCGCGCATAGAACGGCGTACTGATGCGAACCAACGCCATATCCGCCGCGGCCGGGGTCGTTACTATATCCGCATACTGTGCCACTACCGACGCATCCATCCCCTCGACATACACGCGCGCACGTGTGCGCACCGGCAATAACCCACGGTCGTTGTGCAACGGCACAATCGCGCGCCGTTGGGCGACAGCACCGGCAGCCCGGAACGCCGCGTTGCCGACCACTGCCAGCGCAGTAGCCGAATCAATGAACGGATTATCAAAAAGCCCCTGGCGGAACTTGTCACGCAGGATCCGTCGGCACGACACATCTATGCGCTCCATGGCTATCTGGCCCGACTCCACCAATTCGATGATGAGCTCTGGGCACTCTTCGCCACCAAACATGTCACAACCAGCCTCGAGGACTTTTTTAACCCGCTCGAGCCGACTCAGGTGTTCGACCCCCCAAGCCCGTGCCCAGAAGGTGCCGCCCGGTACGTGTGCATCCGTAATCAAGCCCCAGTCGGTGCAGACCACCCCATCGAAGCCGTATTTCTCACGCAACAACCCCGTGATGACGCTTTTGTTGAACGCAAATCCCACTTCCTCGTGCGCAGTCGCCATCGGCATCCCGTAGTACGGCATGATCTGCGCAGTCCCTGCCCCGAAGGCTGCTTCGAACGGAACCAAGTGGTAATCAAACTTGTCCCCCGGGTAGACCTGCTCACGCCCGTAGTGGAAGTGTGCATCGTCGCCGTTCATCTGTGGCCCGCCACCGGGAAAGTGCTTGGTCATACACAGCACGCTGTGTGCCCCAATCTGCTCCCCCTGGAATCCCCGCACATACGCTGCGGTCTGCTGCGCCGATGCCTGTGCATCCTCGCCGAACGTACTCACGATGCGCGCCCAGCGCGGCTCGGTCGCCAAATCACACTGGGGATGCAACGCCATATGGATGCCCACCGCGCGATACTCTTGGCGCGCGATGTCACCGAATTGCTGCGTCAATGCGGGGTCATCAATGGCGCCCAAGCCAATCGGTTGTGGCCACGCAGAAAAATGATTGTTGGCGTTATTGTTCAAATCCCGATGCCCCGCACCATGGCACGGATCGCTCGAAAACGTCATCGGTATGCCCAAACGCGTCTCTTCGGCACGCGTCTGCATCACATTGTGCCAGGCAATCATCTGGGCAGGGGCGACCATGTTGCCCAGAGCCTCGTGCACAATGTGCTTGGCAAAGACACTGTCAGCAGTCGAATACGGCGCTCCCCATGGGCTCTGGCCTTCGAGGATGGTCCCTTCTTCGGTCATAAACGTAAAGTTGTGGAACATCAACCCCGCCTTCTCGGCCAATGTCATCTGTCCCAACAGGTCAGAGACACGCGCCTCGAGCGGCTGACGAGGGTCTTCGTATACATCGAGTCGGCCGTTGCCGTTCAAATCGCGATACGTGACGCCGTCAATAGTGAGTCGTGGTTTCGGCATAGTGATACCTTCCTGCTACCAGCGGATGTGCACCGACCGTGCCCCGCGAAAGGATGTATTGGGGAGATATTCCATCGTTTGGTCTGGTGCGACATGGGCCGTCGGCAGCGCCTGCACCAATTGGCGCAAGACAATCTGCGCCTCGAGCCGCGCCAGTGGCGCCCCGATGCAGTAGTGTGCACCATAGCCGAACGACAAATGGTCGCGGGCGTCGGGTCGGGTGGGTTCATACACGCCCGGCTCCACAAAATGCGCCGGGTCGTGGTTGGCTGCACCAATCAGCGCCAGTATGTTGCTCCCCGCGGCGATGTGCTGACCACCCAAGGTCACATCGACCGTGGTCACTCTGCGCATCGCCATAACCGACGTATCCAGCCGCAGTAGTTCTTCGATCGCTGCGGGGATCCCCGTCGGGTCAGCAGCCAGCGCCTGCCAGCGCGCGGGGTCGTGCAGCAATTGCACAATGGCATTGGTGAGGAACCCCGTGGTCGTCTCGTGCCCTGCCAGTAACAACCCAAAGACCACGCTCGTAATCTCGCCCAGCGACAACACCGCGTCGTCGCCATTGCGCAACCGAATCAAGTCGCTGGTGTAGTCATCACGCGGTTCGTCGACCCGCTTGGCCACAAATGCCGCCGCGCGCTGCCAGAAATCGACCATATCACGCGCCAAGGCGACCTGCTGTTCGGCCGTCGGTTTGCCCCAGGTGAACACCACCCGACTTTCGGAGCCTGCCTTGATCGCCGGCACATCGTCGGCATCCATCCCAATCAGCAGAAAGATAACCTCGGCCGGTAACGCATACGTCAACGCCTGTACGATGTCGACCTCGCGCACAGGGAGTGCAATAATGGGAGCAATCGTGCGTGCCACCAATGCCTCGATACGTGGTGCCAACTGCGCCACCCGCTGCGGGGTAAAGGCCGCGGCGACATTGCGGCGCACCCGTGGGTGCACCGGTGCATCCGCGTTGAGTAACACCCGCTGCATCGCATAGCCGCCTGCCCGGAACACCGCGGCAGTCTCGGCGCTGACCGGCGTAAATGGATCGGTGGCATTGCGCGATGCATACGTCTGCGCATCACGCAAGACCTGCTTGATGTCGTCGTAGCGACTCACCACCCAATACCCCAGTTCTTCACTGAAAAACACCGGCTGATCCGCATGGAGTCTCGCATAGACAGCATATGGGTCCGCCAAATAGCCCTTGTCGAAAGGGTCGAAGGTATGCATTGGGCACGACATATGGGGCTCGCTTCATGTTAGGGATGCTTGGTTGGGCTAGTATATCATTGCCATGCGTGCACAGAAAGAGATGCTATGACGATTTCTAACGAGCGCTTCGAGGTTTTGCCCGATGCCAATGGCACCATCCCGCTCAGCGCCACCGACATCGCCCAGTATCAACGCACGGACCGCTGCGCCCGTGCCCTGCGCCTGCGCATGTTTGCCCAGACGGCCGGCGAGCAGACGCTCTCCGCACGGATGCGTCGGTTGGGCATTTCCCTCGAACATCCCAGCCCGTACCCACTCGCCGCCGGGCGCGCCTACGAAGCCCGTATCAATGCACACCTCAGTACCAACTATCAGACACACACCGCGACAGACGAGTCCCCGCTCGATGGCGCACACATCCCCACACTATTGGCCACCCTTGCGCCCGGCGAGACGGTGCTCCTTATCCAACCCACGCTCCAGGCACGCATACACGACTGGATGCTGACCGGTCGGCCCGACCTCATCCAGCTCCATTGCACCCCCACCGGAGCGTATATCGTGCGCATCGCCGACATCAAATCGGCCCGTGCCGCCAGTTATGATCACCACCTCCAAGTCGGCGTCTATGAACGCATCTGTCGCACGCTCTTTCCGCCGGAGCTATCGCATGCAATCCAAACAGCCATCCTCTACCAACCACCACTCATCCCTGCACTGACGCCATTCGACGAGCAGCAACGCGCAATCGACAGCCAACGCGCACGTGACTGGTTCACCCTCGATAGCGCCTGGTGTGCAGTACCCTCCAATCCCGATCAGCTCCGCAGCGACATCGACCGCATCTTTGCACAGCTCCCGCACGCAGACGGCTACGCCGCCCGCACCAGCCCGTTCGACGAGTTGCCCTATGCGTTCGGTACCGGCTGTGCCAGCTGCCCGTACATGCAACTCTGCCTGCTCCGTGCACACGAACAGACCGACATCGCCCTCATCCCCGGTATCGACCGTACCGAACGCAGCGCCTTTCGCCAGCACGGTATCCACACGGTACCGCAGCTGGCAGCGCTGGCCGACGTCAGCCCCGAGCGACAGCTCGTCCCGCGTGCCGCGGCACGTACTCCCGCGCTCATCGCCGACCAGACCATCGGTCCCGCCCTCGAGGATTGGATAGCCCGGGCGCAACGACAACGCAACAGCGGCGTGACGACTCCCGCATTTCTCCCCACGGCATCAATCCCATCGTTGCCGCGCATCGACGCACGCTCCAACGCCGACGTGTGTCTGGTCACGATCGAGCCACACCGCGACGGCGGCACCGGGTTGCTGTGGGGTATCGCGGCGCGTATCCTACCCCATCACGGCGGCATCGCCGCGACGCCGCACAGCCACGTCGACCTGCTCCCCGCCCCACCCACATGCGCCGACGAGGGCGCGCTCGTCGAACGGTTCTGCACTTTCCTCGATGCGCATGCCGGTGGGCAATCCACCCACGTTCTGGTCTATGCAGCCGACGATTGGAGCACGCTTTGCGCGGCCATCAACCGCCACCTCGACCGCAGCCCAATCATCCGCACCTGGGCCGACATCCTGATGCAGGTCCGTGCCGTTACCGCGCCGTCACACACGGTCCTCGCCACCGAACTCCAGCACACCAATAGCTTCAGCCAACCGGTCAACACACTGGTGACGGCGGCGCGACAGTATGGATTCGATTGGGTCACACCGCACGACGACTTCCCGCGTCTGTTTCATGCTCAGCTGTTCGATCAGACGATTCCGCGTACCGGGCACGGGGCGTCGCTCGTCTTGCGCGCCCGCGTTCATGGCGCTGTGCCGAGCGAATACTGCGCCGCTGCATGGGACATCCTCCCCGCACCAGATGCCGCACACGACGCATACGCCCCCTATCGGGCGGTCACCGCAGCCGTACTGCGCCGCTTCCTGATCCACCGTATCGCAGCGTTGGTGCATCTCGCAACCAAGGCCGGCAGGTGGCACAACCGCGCCACCATCCCCGTACCTCCGGTTGCCAGCGGGGCAGCGCCAACCTTTGTGACGGCACTCGCCGAGAGCCTGACCCTCGAACGTGCCGCTACCCTGTGTGCCTGGTACGAGGCGCATCGCCCACACCCCGCCGCCCGCGTGCGCCAAGGGACGACACTGATTGCGCACTACGACGACGCACTGCAACAACCTGCGATGGCCGAGCGCATCGAGGCGTACCGGAGCTCCGGTACCAAAACACTCACCAAGTGCACCTTCACCCTCCGCCTCGCGACCGCTGCCGACCTGCCGCCGCTGCCCACCCAACGCGCACTGACCAGTCTGCTCAGCATCGGGAGCGCAGTCATCATCGCCCCGTTTCCCACCCACGCACTCATTCCCCTGCACCCGCATGCACTGTCACGGAACGCCATGCGCGCCACCGTCCATGCCGTCGACACGCTACCCGACGGCAGCATCACCCTCACCCTCCAACCCAGTTATAGTCCGCACCGGCCACCCCACAGCGAACGCGGCGAGTCGTTTATCCCCGTCGACGGTACACCCTACACCATCGATGCCAGCCCCGACAATCCCCCCGGCTTGTACACGGCCAATGCAGTCGAGCGCCTCGCCGCCGACCCTGCCGCCAACACCCTCGCACAACTGCTCCACACATCACCTGCGCGGCGCGACGCACCGCTCGCCGCTGGGCTACAGGCATATGTCGCTGCCTGCGAGGCATCCGCGGTCGCGACCTTTGGGACGGCAGCACACGCCTATATCTGTGCCCATGCCGCCACGCCGTTGCTCCTCGTCCAGGGACCGCCGGGCACCGGCAAGACCTTCACCACCGCCCACGCCATCCTCGCTCGCTTCATTGCAGCCATCAGTGCCGGCACCCCGTTGCGCATCGCGGTGACCGCACAAACCCATGCCGCTGTCGACGCACTGATGGGCACCCTCTCCGCCGTCATCGGGTCACTGCTCGCGCAGCATCACCCCGACGCTGCGCTGCTGCCGCAGATCCGCCTTTTCCGCTATCGCCCCAACGCACACACACCGCCACTGGCGCAGGTCATCGGGATGGACGCCAAAGCCGCAACCGTCCGTGCCATCGCCACGACACCCTGGTGCGTCGTCGCAGCCACCCCAACGCCCTTATCGGCACTGCTCACGCCCCAGCAACCCTGGTGTGATGTGCTCTTCCTCGATGAGAGCTCCCAACTCGCCCTGCCGCTCGCCCTCGCAGCGGCGACCGTCCTGAACGCCACGGGTTCAGTGGTTGTCATCGGCGATCCGCGCCAGATGCCCGCCATTGTCAGCCACGATTGGGCGCACGAGCCGCATCGCCAGTTTCGTCAGTACCCCGTCGCCCAGTCGCTCTACGACTATATCGAGGCCAACCCGCCCGGCGGCGTCCCCGTCCCGGTCGTACGCCTCGACGAATCACGCCGCGTGCCCCAAGAAGTCGCCGCCTTCCTCCAGTCGGTCATCTACCATCGCGACGGGATCACCTACCATTCCACCATCCGCGACCGCTTGCAGGCCATCATGACCTTCGATCCGCTCCTGCGGGCCATCCTCGACCCCGCCGCTGCCATGGTCCTGATTACCCACGACGAAGACCGCAGCCACACCCGCAACCTCTTCGAGGTCGCGCTCGTCGCCCACGTGCTCCAGCTCCTCATCGCCCACGGGCTCGATGGGCACACCGGCTATGGGGTTGTCGTCCCCCACCGCATGCAACGGGCGGCTATTGCAGACGCCATCCGACCCCTGCTCCCTGCCGCGCCGGCGACGCTCCTCAACACCGTGTCGAGTGTGCCCGGCATCGACACGGTCGAGCGCTTCCAAGGTAGTCAACGCACCGTCATGCTGGTCAGTGCCACCGAGTCGCACCCTGCCACCCTGGCCCGCAACGAGACTTTTCTCTACGACATCCGTCGCCTCAACGTAGCCCTCTCACGCGCCCAGCGCAAGGTCATCGTCATCGCCGCACAGACCGTGTTTGCGCACAGCCCGCAAACACCCGAGATCCAACAACAGCCACCCATCTGGCAGCACTACGCCCAATGGTGCAATCATCCCGTCTATGACGGGGTGTTCGACGGCGTCGGGGTACACGTCTCGGTGTATCGTCCCGTAGAGTGAGAAAACCGGCGTTCCGCCGGTCACTGGCTCATGCCCCCGCAGCACCGCATGCGCCGCGCCCCTGCCGGCCGGGCCAGGCTGCTGTATATGCACTGCGGTCTGTCAGCGTTTGTGGTACGGGGTTTTTGGGCATGCAAAACCGGCAGGGTGTTTGCCCTGCCGGTTTGTGTTCGGTCCGCTTGTCTATTCGTGTCGCAATGCCTGGATGGGGTTCAACCGTGCCGCATTCCGCGCCGGCCATATCCCAAAGAACAACCCAGTCGCTAGCGACACCGTCAGCGAGATGATTACCGATGAGAGGGTCACCGGTGCCTCGAAAATCTTGGTTATCGTCAAAATAATCGGCAAAATACTCCCGACAATCACGCCGGTAATCCCACCCAACATACTCAGCACCATTGCCTCGATCATGAACTGCAACAAAATATCTTTGCTCTGTGCACCCACCGCCCGCCGCAAGCCAATCTCGCGCGTGCGTTCGGTCACACTCACCAACATGATATTCATAATGCCGATGCCGCCCACCAACAACGAAATACCCGCCACTGCCGCCAAGAACGTCGTCAGCAACGACGTCACCTGCGTCAACGACGTCAAGAACGACGCCTGGTTCAGCACCTGGAAGTCGTCATCCGTACCGTCTGCGTTGAGTTTGCGGGCATCGCGCAAGGCCATCTTGAGGCGCTCTTCCACAAATGGAATATCCTCGGTGTTTTTGACTGCCACCGTGATATTGCTGACGCGCAATTCGCCGCTCGTCGAACGCCCCGCAAACAAGCGCGATTGCGCCAGCGTGATGGGGACAAGCGCCTGATCGTCTACCGACCCAAACGGGTTACCACCCTTGGCTTCCATCACCCCAACGACCCGCACGTTCATACTGTTGATGCGGATCGATTCGCCCACTGCTTCGCCGCTCCCGAACAAGAACGTCTTCAGGTTCGACCCCAACACCACTACTTGCGAGGCGCTCTGCACGTTCCCTTCCGAAAAGAACGACCCGGACGCCATCACGATGGTGTTGACATCTTTGTACTCTGCCGTCGTACCCAGTACCTGACCAGATTTTTCGGCAGCAGCGGCCGACAAGGTCGCCTGATTGGTGAAGTTGGGCACAGGCCCATTAATCGGCAACTTCAACACGCGTATGGTTTTCACGTCGGTCATGGTCAATGGCTGCACACCAATCTGCCCCGGTGGCCCACCCCGATTGGGTCGCCCCGGCAAAATCGTCAAGTTGTTTGTCCCCAACGACGAAAACTGATTGGTGATTGCATTGCTCGCGCCGTTCCCCAGCGTCATCAGCGACACCACCGAGGCGACGCCGATAATCACGCCGAGCATCGTCAAGAACGTCCGCAACTTGTTTGCCATCAGACTGTCCATCGACACTCTGAGCAATTCCCCGTACTCCAGGCCATTGCTCTTCGATTCGGTGACAGGGGCAAGGATCTGTCGCTTGCTATTATTCAACGCCATGATGTGCCTCGTTCTTGCGGTCATGCAACACCACGCCGTCACGGATGGTGACGATGCGGTCCGCATAGGCAGCGATATCTGCCTCGTGGGTCACAATAATGATGGTCAATCCCTGCTCACGATTGAGTTGTTGCAGGGTCAACATGATTTCTTCGCTGGTGGTGCTGTCGAGTGCCCCCGTCGGTTCATCTGCCAAGATGACCGATGGGCTGCCAGCCAATGCCCGGGCAATGGCGACCCGTTGTTGCTGACCACCCGATAGCTCGTTGGGGCGGTGATCGAGGCGGTTGCCCATCCCCACCAATTCGAGCGCCACCGTTGCGCGCCGCTTGCGTTCCGACGCCGGGATGCCACGGTAGACCATGGGCATCTCGACATTGGCCAACGCCGTTTGCCGTGGCAACAACATGTACTGCTGGAACACAAAGCCCAGTTTGCGCGCCCGCACCGCCGACAAGTCATTGTCGTTCAGGCTGGCCACTTCGATACCATCGAGCTGGTACCGTCCGGCCGTGGGGGTGTCCAAACAGCCGATCATGTTCATCAACGTGCTCTTGCCGCTCCCGCTGGGTCCCATGATGGCCACAAACTCGCCCGAGTTAATCGTCACATTGACCCCGCGCAAAGCATGGACTTCGAACTCACCCATGGTATAGACCTTGGTCATACCTTCGATGGTAATCATCGCTGTCATGGATGCTTCCTTTATGGTCGGCCGAAGCCGGTCGAAGTAGCTGAACGTGACGTTGGGGTCGACACAATCAACTGCCCTTCGGTCAACCCCGTCAACACTTCGGTCTGCACGCCGTCGCTCAGTCCAATCGTGATATCGATTTCTTTGGTGCTGCCATCCTCGTTGTAGACTTGGACAACGCGGCCGGTGCCCTTCGGCAAGATGGCCGAGTTGGGGATCAGCAACACATTATCGCGCTTGGCAGTAACCATTTCGACCGTTGCAGTCATACCAATCAGCACACGTGGGTCATCGTCGGTGAAGTCGACGCGTGCGTTGTATGTCACCACACCACTACTGCTCTGGGCAGCAGGTGCGATGCTCGTTACCGTCCCAACACTCTTCCAATCCGAGATTGCATCGACCAAAATCGATGCTTCTTGGTTGAGTTTGACATTGACGATATCCGTCTCGCCCAACTTCAAGTCGATATGCAACGGTGTCCGATCAATGATCCCAATCGACGTACCGGTCGACAGCTGGCCAGCAACTGCATTGACTGCACTGATAAAGCCATCATAGGGTGCGATGATTGTGCCGTTTTCGACCTTCAAAAGCGCTTGGTTATAGCTTGCTTCTGCCTGTGTGACGGCAGCCTGTTGCATCAAAATGTCTGTTTGCGTCCCGGGAGCAACGATTTTGTCGAGGTTGGTTCGGGCCTGTTCGAGTGATGCTTTGTTCTGTTCGACCGTCGCTTCTGCAGCCGCGACATCGCTGGCCGTCGGATTCTGCAAGGTGGTCAGCTGCAATTCTGCGTCCTTGAGGGTCGCTTCTGCCTGACTCACGTTGGCCACCTCAGCAGCTTTTGCGTTATCCAGCGTCACTTGCGCCGAGGTGACGTTTTGTTCTGCGGTGGATACGTTTGATTCAGCCACAATATAGGCGTCTTGGTAGTTGTTCTTCGAGACATCACTAATCGTGCCGCGGGCGCCGTTGGGGTCTTTACTGTTTTTCAGCACATACTCCCAGTTGTAGCGTGCAACACTGAACTTCGACTGCGCCTGGATCAAACTCTCACTCGCCTTGGTCAAATCGATTTCGGCTTTGCTTTTGGTCGCAGATCCACTATCACGTGTGGTTTGCAGATTCGTCCGTGCCTGCTCGACCTTCAATCGTTGGGTCGACACCTTGTCGGAGGATGGTGACCGCAATGCGTCCAGTCGTTCTTGCGCGCTGGTCAATTGTGCTTCTGCACTGGTCACCGCAGCCTGCGCCGACGTCAACTCGCTGGTGCGTCCAGCCCCGCTGGTCAGCTGTGCCAGTTTTGCCTTGGCGCTGTCCAACGCAGCCTTCGCGCCATCGAGCGAATACTGCAAATCACGACCGTCGAGGGTTGCCAGGATCTGCCCTTTGGCGACTTTTTCGCCCTCGGTCACGAGCACATCTTTGATGACGCCACTGCTCTGGAACACCAGACTCACCGAACTTTTGGCTGCAATGTTGCTACTGCCCGAAATCGTAGTCACCAAATTGCCCTTCGTGACCGCAATCGTGTTCGTCTTTGTGGTGGCAGCCGCATTCGAGCGACTCGCAAAAATCCCATAACCCACGCCGAGCAACACGACGATGATGGTGCCGATAACCCATGGTTTGCGCAAAAATCCCAAACGGGATGGTGTGGTTGTCATACCAACTCCTCTTTTTCTCTGTCTCTACCTACTATACGGAGTGCGCATGAGGACTTCCTCATACGTTAGTGGCTCTCGAATCACTCGAATGGGTGATTCTCCACGTCCCATGACCTTTATAATTGCATGATGGACAAACTTCTTTCCCTCGAATCCATCAAATCTGCCCGCTGGTTCGAACGCCATCCCCTCATTTGGCGGGTAATTTTCATCATGGCACTCCCCGCCACGATCAGTTTTCTGACGATGCTGGTGCTCCGTATGGTATACGGCACCATCGTCCCGCTGCCACCCGGTCGTTTTGCTGGCTCGGCAGGCTGGTTTTTACCTGCAGTACCGGTTTTGGCAATTGGTATCATCACCTATGCATTAATACGTATGGGCAAGGCAAATGTATCTGCATTTCTCCTGCTGATTTTTTGGACCGTCTCCATTACCAGTATCGTGGTCCGTTTTGGGGTACACACCAACTTCCCAGCCCTGTTGATTTTGCCCATCGGCGCAGCCAGTCTGCTGTTTCATCGACAAATCACGATGCTTTTAACCGCCCTCTCGAGCATCATCATCGGCATCGCAGCCTGGTTCGAGCTCCAGCGACCCGATATCGCTTTCTATGACGTACTCAACCGCCAACTCATCACCGATGTCGATCAAATCCGCACCATAACCTACACCGCTGTCGGGTTCTGGGTAGGGATCTACACTGCCGTTGCCTTTATCATGGCGTTGCTGGCGAGTTCGTTGCATACGTCCCTCCGCCAAAGCGCAGCGCATGCCACCGCCCTCGAGGAGCTCAAATCCGAGCTCGAAGCACGGGTAGACCAACAAACCACCAGCCTCCTCGCCGGTGAACGCGACAAGGCCATGTTGGCTGAGCGGACGCGCTTGGCTCGTGAAATCCACGACACCCTGGCCCAGGGGCTGACCGGGATCATTGTCCAACTCGGTGCTGCCCAACAAGCACACCAGGCACACCATCCTGACCTCGCCGAACACCTCGACTACGCCAGCCGCATGGCACGCGAGTCCCTCGCCGAAGCGCGCCGCTCCGTCTGGAACCTGCGCTCCGAAGCCCTCACACACGGAGATCTGCGTGATGCACTGCACTCCCTCGTCACGCGCCTGCGCCACCCACACCTCAACGCAACATTTTCTTGTACCGGCCAGTGGCGCCCCATCCCTGCTGATGTCGAGGCAGCACTCCTCCGTGTCGCCCAAGAAGCGCTCGCCAATGCGGTACGACACTCTGGTGCAGACCGTGTCACTATCACCCTCACCCGTTCTGATACTGCAGTGACGATGACCATCCGCGATAACGGTCGCGGCTTCGATCCAGTGCTGCACACCAGCCCCTCCGCATCGCCGACCTTCGGTATCCTCGGGATGCGCGAACGTATAACCGCACTGCACGGGACGTTGACCCTCAGCACCGACGCCGGTGCCGTGGTCCACGTCGAGATCGACTTGGGCGTACACATGCTCCCCCACCCGGAGGTTGCATGAACACACCCCCTATCCGCGTCCTCGTCGTCGATGACCATCCGGTCGTACGCCACGGATTGCTCGCGCTCCTCAAATACGAGCCAGGCATGGAGGCGGTCGGTGATGCCGCCGACGGCGCAACTGCCATTGACTCCATCGTGGCGCTCTCCCCAGATGTCGTCTTGCTCGATCTGCGCTTGCCTAGCTCCAACGGTGTCGAGGTCATGATGCGCTGTCGGGAGCGCGGTTCCCCAGCCCGTTTCCTCGTTCTGACGACCTACGACAGCGACGAAGACATCGCTCGCGCCCTCGCCGCCGGTGCCAAAGGCTACATGCTCAAAGACGTCTCGTCGTTCGAGCTGATGCAAGCAATCCGGGCCGTCATGCGCGGTAGCGCAGCCCTCGAACCGCGCGTCGCTGCCCGCGTGATTGCCCGGCTCAACGAAGCAAGTCCTGACGACTTGTCACTGCGCGAACTCGATGTCCTCACACTGTTGGTCCGCGGCGATGCCAACCGTGCCATCGCGCATGCCTTACATGTCTCCGAAAACACGGTCAAAACCCATGTCAGCCACATTTTTGCCAAACTCCAAGTCCAGAGTCGCGCCGAGGCCGTTGCGGTGGCGTTGCAACGGGGGATTGTCTCCTTGCACTGACGTCCCTGCGACGACTTGGGCTACAATGGGCGTATGAACGCCACTATCGAACAATTCGTTGTCATCTTTCTGGGTATTTTCTACGAAGCAGTCCCGTTTTTGACCATCGGCGCACTGGTCTCAGCGGGGATCCATCTGTTCATCGATCCGGTCTGGCTCATGGCCAAAATTCCGCGCAATCGTACCCTCGCAGCACTCGCTGGCGGGCTGATTGGGCTCTTCTTCCCCGTATGCGAATGCGGCTCGGTACCAGCAGCCCGGAGCTTCATCAGTCGAGGTGCACCCGCACCCTTTGGCTATGCGTTTGCGTTGGCTGCGCCGGTCATCAATCCCATCGTGCTGATTTCTACCAGTGTCGCCTTTGTCGGTGTGACCGGGTGGGGGTTTGTCTGGTGGCGTATCGGGTTGACCCTCTTGGTTGCCGTCGTCACTGCCCGATTCCTCCCGCTACAGGCATCCCAACCGGGTGTCGCTGACCATTCCCACACGCACTCCGACGACGAGCTCCCTGTACTCACATGGCTCCGCCACGCGTCGACTGATTGGCTCGACATGGTGCGATTTCTGGTCTTTGGGGCGGCATTGGCTGCTGCAGTACAAGTTTTTGTACCAAACGGCTGGTTCATGGCACTGACCGACAACCCATGGCTCGCAGTCCCTGCCATGATGGCTCTCGCGGTCATCATGGCAATCTGCTCGACGGTCGATGCATTTGTCGGTCTCGCACTGCTCCGCACCATAGCACCCAATGCGGTGCTGGCGTTTCTCGTCTTTGGTCCGATGATCGACCTCAAAAGCATCCCGATGTTTATTGGTGCATTCGGCACGCGGGTAACGGTGCCCATGATCGCGCTGACCGCCATCCTGACCGCCGCTGCATGTCTCATCATAGGAGCACTCGGATGGGTATAGCGTCGCGTCGGATTTTTCTCTCTGTCGTGTTATGCACCCTTGCGGGCATCCTCAGCTACCGCACGGCTATGGGCCAGATGGCGCTGTACATTCACCCGCGCTACGAGTTGTTGGTCTATGGGTGTGCGCTGGTGGTTTTTTTGTTTGGGGCGGTGTCGTGGTCGACTACTTCACTACCACCCCGATTGAGTACGCTTTTTCTGTGTATTCCGGTCTGCATCGCCGTCGCGTTTGCGCCCAAACCGCTCGGTTCAGCCGCCTTGGTCAGCCAACTCGGTTCGCTCAATGCAGTCGTGCCCGCTACCCAACCCCAAGCCCGCACCACCGACACCCAGCAGTGGAACCTCTACGAATGGGCGCTCGCCAGCACCGTCGATATCACTCCATATGCAGGCAGCACCGCAGTCGTCGAGGGCTTTGTCGTCCAAAATGACGAACTCGGGCTCCCCGAAGACCAATTCATGGTGGCCCGCTATGTCCTCAAGTGCTGCACCGCCGATGCAGGCGGGGTGGGCATGCGCATCGCCTGGGGCAACGCACGCCAGTTTCGTTCCGATCAGTGGGTACGCGTCAGCGGGACCATCTCCGTCGAGTCGAGTACCGGCGTCCCGCGACCGCTCATCGTCGCAACCTCGGTTGTTCCCATCGAGCAACCGGGCCGACCGTACCTCATCCCCTAAGGCGTCGCTACAGGGCGCTCCCCAAAAATCGCTCGCCCGACGCGCACCATCGTGGACCCTTCGCCGATAGCCACGTCGATGTCGCCGCTCATCCCCATCGACAATGTCGCGAGCTGGTGGTCGGGCAACACCGGCTGGAGCACATCACGCAACAGGCGCAATGAGCGGAACACCCCACGTACTGACTCGGGCTCGTCACTATACGGCGCAACCGTCATCAGCCCTTCGATGCGCACACCCGCGACGTGGCCAATAGCACCCACCACGGCAACCACGTCGGCACGCACCTGGGGATCAGTTTCCCACCCGTGTGCAGCGATACCTTCTTTGGTATCTTCGCCCGATACATTGCACTGCAACAATATCCGTACCGGCGCGCGACCGAGTTCGATGGCATGTCTGCCCAGTGCCTGCGCAAGTG
>CAIPUQ010000483.1 GCA_903868295.1 uncultured Roseiflexaceae bacterium | reverse complement strand
CAGGTAGCCACACAGCTCGGGCTGACGCAGATTTTGCTCATCCCCAGCCGCACACCGCCACACCGCGCCGCCCCGCAGGCCAGCAGCCAGCAACGGCTCACGATGTGTACCCTGGCAGCCGGCGCCAATCCCATCTTCTGTGTCAGCGACATCGAACTACAGCGCACCGGGCCGTCGTACACCATCGACACGCTCGAAGCCCTGGCCACCCCCGACACCCAGCTGACGCTCATCCTCGGGGCCGACGCAGCCGTACTGTTGCCGCAGTGGTATCGGGCGGCCGACCTCGGGGCACTGTGTGAACTCGCCGTGGTCAATCGACCCGGCACTACCTGCGACGACGCTGCCATCACCCGCGCAATCCCGGCGTTCGTCGGGCGCATGCATGCGATTGTGGCACCCGAGTGCGATATCTCGAGCAGCCGCATCCGGCAACGCTGTGCAGCATCCCTCTCCATCGACGACCTCGTGCCTCCACCGGTGGCCGACTATATCGCCCAGCACGGGCTCTATCGGAGTGCAGCGTGATTGAATTTTTTGATCCCATCGACACCTACCTCGCCCGGCATATGATCGCCATCACACCCACCCAACGGGCAGCCTTGGTGACCTACCTCGAGACGCTCCGCGAGTGGAACGAGATGCTCAATCTGACCGCCATCAAAGACCCCGCCCAGATGGTCACCAAACACGTCCTCGACGCCCTCACGTACTTGCCCTTTTGGGCCACCCCGCCCAAGCGTATGATCGACGTGGGCACCGGCGCAGGCATCCCCGGCATCATCCTGGCCATCATGTGGCCCTCGACGCACGTGACCCTGGCCGAGAGCATCGCCAAAAAGTGCAAGTTCCTCGTCCACGTCGCCGAAAAGCTCGAGCTCAAGAACGTCCACATCATCGCCGAGCGCGCCGAAGTCATCGGCCACAACTGGGATTACCGTGGCCAATACGACCTGTCGACCGCCCGCGCCGTCGCCGAATTGCGCACCCTGGTCGAGTACCTGCTGCCCCTGTGTGCCGTCAACGGCGTCGTCTATGCCCCCAAAGGTCCCAACCCCGAGCAAGAGGTCACTGACGCCACCAAGGCCATCAAGACCCTCGGCGGTCAGCTCCGCGACATCGTTCCCATCGAGGCCGCCCCCCTCGAGCCACGCACCATGATCCGCATCGACAAAATCCGCCAGACCCTGCCCCAATACCCGCGCTATCAGGGCACCGCCAGCAAAAACCCACTCTAGTTTTTTCTTTTCTCAGCAAAAGGCCCCGCCCGGCACAGCCGGACGGGGCACTCCCGCCGCATCCCCGAGCCCACCAACAGTCGGTCGCGACAATCCATCTCTCCCGTGCGTACAATCACCCCTCCCGCGGCGCACCAGCCGCACGCAGCTGCCCGGCGGCAGCGTGTCGCGCGTGCCGCGCCGAAAGCGCGTCCACCCCGCGCGCTACGCCGCGCGACACACAAAACCCCCGTCCGGCGTTGCCGAACGGGGGTTTGACACGCACAGTGCAGAGACTGACCAGGCGTTACGGAGCAACCGTGATTGTCGGCGATAATGTTCGCGTTCCCGTTGCGGTGCGTGTCGATGTCCGCGTGCGGGTTGGAGTCCTAGTCGGGGTTGCCGTCCGTGTGTTCGAGGGAGTTCGTGTCCGTGATGCTGTTCTGGTATGTGACGGAGTTTTTGTATATGTCTTGGTTGGTGATGATGTGCGGGTTTTTGTAGCGGTGCGTGTCCGTGTGGGAGTTGCTGTTTTCGATGCAGTCCGGGTAGAAGTCGGGGTCTTCGACGCTGTCGCTGTGGTGGTCAACAAAACCGACACCTGTGTCGCTGCCACTGCAGCCGGTTCGTTGAGATTTGTCGCAGGGAGGGCGTCGCCCATACAACACGACCCCCAATTGGTGAATCGGCCTTGGCCGAGTTGACCACGTCCAGCCCATCCCCAGCACTTAATCGTATAGCTCCCCAGCACGCTACACACATGTTGTGCGCCGAGCGAAATCTCTCTTGCGTTCAACCCGGTGCCGAGTGAGATTGGTACGAGCTCTGCCATCTGGCCTGGGGCAACACCGGTACTCGACGTGGTAGGACCAGTGCCCCTGCCTAATTGAAACAGCGCATTAGCCCCCCAGCATTTCACCGTATAGTCATCCAAAATGACACAGGTGTTCCCAAAAGAGGAAGCCCCAGCCGTCGCGAGATTCGATGTCGTGATTGCCAGTGCCGTTCGCCCGTCCCCGAGATAAATCGCGGGCAAGTTATTGCCCATTTGATCCGCGTACGCGCCAATCGTCGGCAATGTGCTTTTGTCGTTATTCTGCCCGAGTTGCCCCTTACTATTGTTCCCCCAACACTTTGCACTCCCATCATTGAGTATTGCGCACGAATGATCGCCGCGTGAACTTATCTGTGTTGCTGTGATATCGGTCCCGAGATTCACCGCATTGGAGCTCGGAGCATTCAGATTCGTGTTGTTTTCGAGCCCTAATTGACCGCTCGCATTGCTGCCCCAGCAATGGACTGTGTTGTCATCCAGAATCACACACGTGTGCGCAATCCCAGCGCTGACTGCACGGACCGTACGCCCATTCTCAAATGAGACAACGGCAGCACTCGGGGCGCTGAGTGCGACCGTATCTCCGTATCCCAGTTGACCGCTCGTATTGGCTCCCCAACACTTCAGGGTGTCGTCATTCAAGATTGCACACGTATGTGCCACGCCTGCACTCACAAACTTTGCTGCTTTGCCCGTACCGAGGTTGACTTTGGGGAGATTATTCCCCATTTCATTGCGTGCGTCGCCTTTCGTCAGGAGATTGCCAATCCCCAGCTGCCCCGACGCATTGAGTCCCCAGCACTTCAGCGAATCATCACTCAAAATTGCACAGGTATGCGAATCACCGCCACTCAACGCTTTGGCAGTATATTTGACTCCATTGCTCCCCGAGCCCAGATCAATCGCAGCCAGGTTTACTCCCATATCGTCTGCGTCTGTCCCTCGGGATGAGGTATCGCCCAACCCGAGTTCACCATTCGCGTTGTAACCCCAGCACTTCACCGTTCCATCGGTGAGAATCGCACAACTATGCGAAAGTCCCGTCGTAATCTGCATGCCAGCCTGCGTTCGGACCGGCACACGGCTCTGTGCATATGCTGGGATTGGCTGGAGGGCGAGCATTGTAGACAAAATGACGAACAACAGGTTGCACACCGCTGCGGTAAAGATTCTGTGCATTTGTCACCCTTTGCAGACAAATAAAATGATTTTTCATACACAGTATATCAATTTTTTAATATATTATCTCGTTTCGGGAAATACACATGCAGTCTCATCAGCGCATGCAGGGAGCAAAACGAACCCCGTCCGGCGTTGCCGAACGGGGTTCGCATATCGGTATTGGGTGCGCTTACTTGGACACTTTGAGGTACAGCCGGTTGACGTATTCTTTGAGCATACGGCGCGTGCTGAACTGCGGCGCACAGGTTGCAATGGCAGCCTTCGAAATCGCCACCCAGCGCGCCGACACGCCGTCTGCGTTGCGGTCATAGTAGGCCGGGGCGACTTCGTTTTCGAGCAAGTGGTACAGATGCTGGGCATCGTTCCAATCTTGTTCGTCGAGGTTGTCATAGTGACGCTCGTCCCCAATCGCCCAGCCGTTGACACCGTTGTGTGCCTCGGGCCACCAACCATCGAGGATACTCAAGTTGGGGATGCCGTTCAGGCTGGCTTTTTGGCCGCTGGTGCCGCTGGCTTCGTACGGTCGGCGCGGCGTGTTCAACCAGACGTCGACGCCTTGCACCAAGGCCCGTGCCACACACATATCGTATTCTTCCAAGAAGACAATTTTGCCTGCAAAACCGGGCTCTTGGGAGCGCCGATAGACATCCTGGATGAAGTGTTTGCCTGGTTCGTCGGCCGGATGTGCCTTACCCGCAAAGACCATCTGGATCGGGCGGGCTGGATTATTGAGGATTGCTTTGAGGCGCTCGGCATCTTTGAACAACAACGTCGCCCGCTTGTATGTGGCAAAACGTCGTGCAAAGCCAATGGTCAACGTGTTGTTGTCGAAAATGGGCCATGCCACCGGCGGGAACCCCAGCCGCGTGTGCCGTTGCGCCAGTCGCTCACGCACAAACTGCACCAGGATGTTTTTCAGGTACATGCGGGATTGCCAGAAGGTGGCATCGTCGCTCTTGGTCAATGCCTCCCACAACGCAGGTTCGTCGAGGTGGTCGTACCAATCCTTGCCCAACACCGAGGTGTACAGGTCGTTCATTTTGGGGGCCAACCACGACGCCGAGTGGACGCCGTTGGTCACCGAAGTAATGGGGACTTCGTCTTGCGTTGCGCCTGGGTAGAGCCAGTGCCACATCGAGCGGGCCACTTCGCCGTGCAGTTTGCTGACACCATTGTGCATCTGCGACAAGCGCAACGCGAGCACAGTCATCGCAAAGCTCGGGCCCCAGGACTGTTGTTGCATGGCGATGTTCATGAACTCGTCACGGCTGATCCCCAATTGGTCCCAGTAGCGTGCGAAGTATTTGTCGATCAGATCGAGCGAGAACGCGTCATTGCCGGCCGGCACGGGTGTGTGCGTCGTAAAGACCGCTTGGGCTTTGACCTTCTCGAATGCGTCCATGAAGGGGACGCCTGTGGCGACGAGTTCACGGGCCAGTTCGAGCACCAAGAATGCCGAGTGGCCTTCGTTCATGTGCCAGACCGTCGGTGCGATGCCCAATTGACGCAACGCACGCACACCGCCCACACCCAGCACCAACTCTTGGGCCACACGCATATCGTGATCGCCACCGTACAGGCGGGCCGACAATTCGCGGTCGCTCGGGCTGTTGGGGTGGATGTCGGTGTCCATCAGATACAGGGCCACGCGACCGATGTGGAGTTTGTAGACTTTGGCGTAGATGGTGCGACCGGGCAACTCGACCTCGACCACGACTTCGTCACCGTTGGGGGTACGAGCGGGGAAGGCGGCGATATCGGCGAAGCTCATCTTGGTGTTGATGGCCTCTTGCCAGCCACTGTGATCGAGGCGCTGCCGGAAGTAGCCCTGTGGGTAGATGAACCCGACCGCCACAAACGGCAAATCAAGGTCGCTGGCTTCTTTCACGTGGTCGCCGGCCAAAATGCCCAGACCACCCGAGTAGATGGGCAACGATTCGTGGATGCCGAACTCGGCCGAAAAATAGGCAATCGAGGCTTTTTGGGTGGGGTAGGTGCGCTTGAACCAGGTCTGGGTATTGCCCATATATGCGTCAAAAGCAGCAATCACGGCATCGTAATCGGCGACCCATAGCGCGTCGGTACTGGCGGCTACGAGATTCTTCTGACGGACATTACGGAGGAACTGAATCGGGTTGTGGTAGATTTCTTCCCACAGTGACGGGTCGATGCGCCGAAACAAGTCGGTCGCGCTGGGGTTCCATGCCCACCAATAATTGTAGGCAACGTCAGCCAATCGCCCGATGCGCGTAGGGACCGGGGTAAACAAGACATCCGTACTCGATGCGCCCAAGGTTCACCTCTATTCAACAATAACAGAAGGAATTTGACACACGAGAAGCGACGGTGCTCCCCGCAAACACCGTCTACTATACACGGTACGAGAATTTCACGCAAAAACCTTGGTAATGCTGTGGTAATGCATGCCTGTCAGACTGGAGCCGGATTCGCAGACAGGAGGAACCCATGACCCACAGCAACTATGCCCACCAGCCGCTCCGCCCCCTCGCCGACGCCCACGGGAGCACCGGGGTCTACTTGGTCACACTGCAGACCGATGCGCTCCAAGAGCCCTTCACCAGTGCCACCCAACCGAGCCTCGAGATGACCACCGCAGGTGACATCGCCGCAGACGTATGGGATCACATCCATGCGCTGTATGCCAACCAATTCTCCGAAGCAGCCGTCGTCACCACCAACGGCATCAGCGCACTCATTCGGCTGTACGAACCGAGCACGAATCAGGATCACGAACCGCTGGACGATTCGTTTTTTGTGGAGCACAGCGCCGAATGCCCCTGCTGCGCAGCCATCG
Source organism: uncultured Roseiflexaceae bacterium (assembly GCA_903868295.1). Lineage (GTDB taxonomy): Bacteria > Chloroflexota > Chloroflexia > Chloroflexales > Roseiflexaceae > UBA965. The sequence continues at coordinate 635 of CAIPUQ010000483.1, read as the reverse complement.
CGGCGGGCGAATTCGCGGACGGCACATCAGAATCCCGCACGTGGTACGAGTTCTACGGTTCGGCTGCAGAGTTCGTCATGGAAGCGCGCACCGAGATCGCCCGGGCCGTCTGGAGCAGAACTGGGCAGCGCGGGACACAGTTTTGGTCGAAGATCGAAATCGAACCCGTGGCAGACCTACCAGCAGTCATTGCGGCGCACACTGACGCCATTGCACGCAGTGGAATTGCAATTCACGATGCGCTTGATGGAAACCAAGACGACGACGGAACGGATTTCTCACAAAACTAACCAGGATCTGCCCTGCCCCGGACCAGTACGCGCACGTGCTGGTCCGGTTTTCGCTGCATGTGCCTGGTTGCTCGGCTAAAATACCAACAACAACACGTCTACCCGAAAGAGCCGCCATGCTGCGTCGTCTGCCCATATATCTGCTGAGTCTGTGTCTGGCCGCCGTGGTCATCCTGGTCCAGTTGCCCTTGTGGGTATTGACCGTGGTACGCCGGGTGGGCTACGCCTACCCCATCGACTACGGCGAGGGGCCGCTGTTGCGGCAACTGCAGTTCCTCATGCACGGTGGGTCGTTGGCGGGGCTGTACGGCGATTTGCAGGCGGCACCGTTTGTGGTGGCCAACT
>CAIPUQ010000482.1 GCA_903868295.1 uncultured Roseiflexaceae bacterium | reverse complement strand
TGCACCATCGCCAGGTCTGCCTCGGCGTCGCCACAGGCCATGATGTGTTGCCAATCCCAGTCGTGTTGGGCTGCCCACCAGGCCAGTGCGGCCTCTTTGGTGGCGTCGATGTGCGTCACGACCGCGTCGTCGAGGACGCCCTGGCGCGTATAGTGATTGGCGATGCGCAGGGGCAGATGGGCGATGGCCGCACTCAGTGTGGTGACCTCGGCTGCGCCGGCCACGATGAGCCGCGATACGGCATGATCGGCGGCAATCCGGCGTGCACTCGGTGCGTGGGTCACCGTAATGTCTGTGTGGAACAACGACAATTCACTACGCGCGCCGGCCGTCGCATAATTGACGCCGTCTGCGGTCATCAGCAGGGGGATGCCCAGGTCATCGGCCGTGGCTGCGATGGAGTGCATGTGGTCGGCGTCGATAGTGATGCTCCGCACGCATGTGCCGTCGGCGTCATAAATGGTGGCGCCGCCCTCGCAGATAAGCGGGCAGGCGATGCCGGCCAGGTCGGCTATTTCTTTGGCAGACGAGTACTTGCGCACGGTCGCCAGCACCACCTGATAGCCGGCTGCCTGGGCACGTTGCAACGCCCGCCGATTGCGGTCGGGCAACACGCCGCGCCAGACCAGAGTGCCGTCGATGTCGCTGGCGATGAGGCGGATGTCGTTAGTCATTGGGCCGCCCATTCGCCCGGCTCTGCGACGCCATAGCCGTTGGCGCGCAGGCCGGTGATGACGGTGCCGCCGTGGATTTTGTCGCGTACCTCGAGGATGAGCTCAACACCCACCCGGTCGATGGGTACCAACGCGGTGGCACGGCGGTGGAACACATCGACCACATTGGCGCCCAGATCGGCCACCGTGCGCAGCAACGGAGCCAGATTGCCCGGCCGATCGGGGATAAGCACGCGCAACATCAAATAGCGGCCCTGCTTGACCAGCACCTGCTCGATGACGCGGGTGAGGAAGTTGGCGTCGATATTGCCGCCGCACAGGACATTGCAGACCACATCATCGGCGCGCAGGGGTATCAATCCCGCCAACAATGCAGCCAGCCCGGCGGCACCAGCTCCTTCGACCACCAAGTGCATCGCCTGGGCGGCGTGGGTAATGGCAGCGGCGATTTGTTCGTCGTCGACGGTGACCACGTCGTCGACCAATTCTTTGATGATGGCCAGGGTCAGTTCACCGGGTTGCTTGACCGCGATGCCGTCGGCGATGGTCCGCACCGCGTCGATGCGCACGGGGTGCCCCGCAGCGAGAGACGGTCTGACCGCGTCACAGCCGGCTGCCTGCACGCCGATGATACGAGCTTTGGAGCCGAGTGCACGCAAGGCGGTGGCGATACCGCCGATGAGCCCACCGCCGCCGATGGGGACAACGATGACCGTCGCCTCGGCCAGGGCGGCGTGGATTTCGAGCCCGATGGTACCTTGGCCAGCGATAACATCAAGGTCGTTGAAGGCATGGATGAAGGTCAGATTGCGTTCTGCCTCGAGCTGGCGCGCCATCACGCCGGCGTCGTCGAAGCTGGCCCCGTGCAGTACCACCTCGGCACCCATGCCGCGGGTGGCGGTGACCTTGGTCAGCGGGGCGTGTTCGGGCATCACAATCGTTGCTGGCACGCCATATAATTGCGCCGCCAAGGCGACACCCTGGGCGTGATTGCCGGCTGAGTTGGTGACCACGCCGCGTTGCCGGGCAGCCTCGTCGAGCATGCGGATGGCGTTGTAGGCGCCGCGCACCTTGAACGACCCCGAGCGCTGCAGGGACTCGGCTTTGTGCACGACGCGCGCGCCCAAGCGGCGGCTGAGTTGGTCGTCGGGGATCATCGGGGTGGCGATGATGACCGACTGCAGGGCCGCCTGGGCGTCAACGATGCGCGCGAGCGTGACGGTCATCAGCGCGCTCCCTTGTCAGTCAGTTTTTCGGCCAGATTGGCTGCCCGGGCCGCCAGAATCTGGAAGCGCTTGGCCAGCGCCGCTGCACCCGCGTCGTTGGCCGCGGCCATGACGACGCCGCAGGTCGTCTGCAGTTTGGCGAGCTGGGCTTTGTCACCGGCCAAATGGCGTTCGGTGATGCTGCGTTCGAGGTATGTATAGAGCTGTTCGGTGTCCATGCGGTACCTGCTTCGATTATTCACTCCCGTTATCATCCTACACCATGCGGGAGTACGGCATTTCGGCTGTGTCTGCTTCATCTTTCATGCTTGTGACGAATCGCGGTGCAGTCTGCAAAATTGGGCAGGTGACCGCTTGCAAATGTGTGCGAATGGGTGCGCAATGCGCTGTGTATGGTGAGCTTTTTCGCACTGAATTGCGGGATTTACGACCTGTGCCACGTACACTATGAGGAGCAGTTTGATGTATGCAACACACGGTTAACGTAGCTGCGCAGGGCAGTAGCTCAGCGCGAAACAAGGGTAGAGACAACACAAACAGAAGATATGGTTGTATCTTTGTGTTACGATATATTGGTTGTTTTCAATAAATTATCTGTAATTATAAAAATATGGTTTTCTCTGGCGGACTCTGTACAGTTGTGTTTGTTTGGGTCGCTGCAGGGACACGCGGTTTGTGCAGGTCTCGACTGATCGCGTGGTCGGCGGTGTCGGAGTGGATGGAAACGACTACTATGCACGTTTTTTGATGCGAAGGAACATATGCCTTATCGATTGATTACGCTGCTACTTGTATGTATGCTGTTACGTGCGTCGAATGGCACGGCGGCTCAGGCAGCCATGACGACCTTCGAATGCTCGCTGGGAGGCATGATCACCATTACTGATACGGTAGTCACCAACGGCACCCTCTGTCAGGGCACTGTGACTATCCCAGCAACGGTTACCGCTATCGGGGATTACGCGTTCGCAGGTGCAAGCGCGCTCACTGCCGTGTCATTTGATGACCGCAGCCAACTCACATCCATCGGGGATTACGCGTTCTCGTATGCAAGTGATCTCACCGCCATCACCATCCCCGCAGGAGTCACATCCATCGGGAATTCCGCGTTCGCTTATGCAAGCTCTCTCACCGCCATCACCATCCCCGCAGGAGTCACATCCATCGGGGCGAATACGTTCAACGGTGCAAGCTCGCTGACCGGCATCACCATTCCAGCGGCGGTTACATCCATCGGGGATTACGCGTTCAATAATGCACCTAGCCTCGCAACCGTTACCTTTGCAGCCGGTAGCCAACTCACATCCATCGGGATCGGTGCGTTCTACGGTGCAACCGCTC
>CAIPUQ010000481.1 GCA_903868295.1 uncultured Roseiflexaceae bacterium | reverse complement strand
ACCGTTGGTGGTCATGGCTGTGTCGTCGTCAAATATGAAACGGGTGGGGTAGAGGAATATGAAACGTTCAATTATTCGGGGGCAGACCAATTTTGGACGGTCCCGAGTGATGTAACCAACGCCAGCTTTTATTTGCTCGGTGCTGGTGGTGGTGGCTCCACGTATTCGACGTTTGGTGACGGCGGTGGCGGCGGGTATGCGAAGGGTGATTATGCCGTGTCTGCAGCGCAGGTGTTCACCATTATTGTTGGGCAGAGTGGTGGCGGCGACACCGGTGTGAGTGGAACTCGTACCAATTGTTTGCACTCGCCGTTGAAGTATGGCGGTGGCGGCCAAGGTGGCTCGTGTTTGTACAGTGGATACCCGCCGTCGTCGTTATATTACAGCTCAGGTGGTGGACGATCGGCCATACGCCTGAGCAACGGCACCGAGATCGCAACTGCTGGCGGCGGTGGCGGCGGCGGGTATGGTGGCGCAAGCGACGGCGGAGCCGGCGGTGGAACAACGGGTATCGCTGGTGGTTCTAATGGCGGCGGTGGTGGAAAACCGTTGGCAGGTGGTGCAGGTGGAGCATCGGGCAATGGTAACCCAGGGATTATAGGCTCGGCATTTTTGGGTGGTCGGAGTGATGACGAAGGCGGCGGCGGTGGCGGTGGCTACTACGGTGGTGGCGGCGGCGGTGACAACGGTGGTGGTGGCGGTGGGTCGAGCTACATAGCCTTGTTGACAAACGCCACAACGGTTGCAGGCACCGGTAAAACGCCGGGCGGCAACCTCAATGCACTCGCGTCTGCCGATACAACCCCGCCGACGGTTACACTCGCCGCTGCTGCAGCGACATCGACGAGTGGCACCATCACCTTCACCGTCACGGGTGACGAAGCGTTAAACTGCGCAACGTTGTCGACGGTGGCAGGGACCGATTTCACCTTGACGGGCATTAGCGCGTTGACCGGAATTGTCCAAACAAGCACCAGCGTATGCACGATTACCGCGACCTCTACCGCCACAAATGGCGGAGCTGCAGTGACATCGAGATTGACGCGGGCCACGACGTTTTCTGTTGCAGATACCTCTGGTAATGCCCAAACTGCGCTCGGCGGATCGCCGCAGTCGACCGTGGTGACGGTGCCTGATTCGATTGCGCCGACGGTCACCCTGGCGGTCGTCGCCGCGACGGCGACGACCAAGGCGATTCGGTTCACCGTGACCGGGAACGAGGCAATCGACTGTAGCACGCTGTCGACGACCGCAGACGTTGATTTTTCGTTGACGAATATCGCCGAAATCACCAGTATCGTGCAGACGTCTGCCACCGTGTGTACCATCACTGCGCGCTCTACTGCTGTTGCTGGCGGTGCTGCTGTGACCTCGACGCTGACCAGAGCAGCGACGTTTGCTATCACAGACATCAGTGCGAACAGTCAAACCGCGCTGACAGGGTCGCCCAAGTCGGTCACGGTTACCGTACCTATTTTTGGCGCAATCACCAACGCACCGTTTTATCAGTGGGGTGGCGGGAATTGGAACGGGTATTGGTCTTGTCCGACCAATCAGGTAATGGTCGGGCTGAACTTCCATGTGAATCCGCAGTCGTGGGGTGCCAAGTGCGCGGCCATCAACGACGCACTGGTGGTCAGTACCGTGACGCCCGTAGCCGGCTATGTGTACTGCCCGAGTGGAATGGCAGCGGTGGGTATTGGGTTCATTAATGCATCCGGCACACGCGCAGGATTATTGTGTAAAGACCCATTGCGACTCGATGACCCTGTTACCGAGACGGATTACATCGCGTACAGCGGTACCCCGATGCTTTTGGCGCGACCAGATGGTACCGTATTAGGATCGGGCACATCCAGAACATCCATTTGTAATGCCCCCAACATAACGACCCATCCATCGGCTGTCGTGACGACATCATTGATGACGGGGTATGGAACGCAGTCGAATCTCTGGATGGACGGCTTTGGCGCGCAGTGCAAAACGTTGGTGGCGCCGGTCGCTCCGACGGTCACCGCGACGACCGCACCATCGGGAACCGCGATGCGGAACGCCGTGTTGACCAATGAGGTCACCATCGGCGGCTGGGAAAGTCCAACGCTTTCATACAGCTGGGAGCGTTGCACATCACCAACCGACACAACGACCTGTTTGGCGATTGCGGGCGCGTTTACGGATACATACACACTCGACGCAAGCGACGTCGGCATGTACATCCGTTCTGTGGTCACCGGCGAAAACAGCGAGGGCATCGCGACGGGGTATTCGACAGTCACGGGAGCCATCGCCGAAATCCCGACTATGACTCCGACCATCACGAACACCCCCACCATCACACGCACTCCGTCACCCACCAGTGTCGCCACCGTCGTCGGGATGATCCCCACCACCAGCAACCCGACCATCAATACGGCGAATGCCGGTGTCCGTACCATGGCAAACACGTCGTTTGAGGTGACGGATTCGACCTGTTCACTCAATACCGGCACCTGGGCGTATATTCGCCAGGAGTGGATGGCCGGCTGGTTCACTGCACACCCTCTTTCGCAAGAGTCGTGTAACAACAACAGAAGTGGTCCTGTTTCATACCGACCGATTGAACTCAACCCGCGTGCTGATTCACCAGACGGCCGCATTGTCGCATCGTTGAACGCGGAAGTAGCATCGTTCTTGTATCAGAAGTTGTGTGTGTCAAACGGCGAAACATTCTCGTTTGAGTTCTATCACAACGCCGGTGTAGCCGGCGCCACCCGCACAGACATCGCAGCATTGCGCATGGGTATCCCATCTGGGTTGCCCGTGGGATCGGTTGCGGCAGACTCGTATAACCGCGAAATCATCCGTGCGAGCACCACGACGAACTCCGCAGGCGTTGCTACGTCTGCCTCCAAGACAGACAGCTCAGGGACTAGCAGCAGTGCCGCGAGTGTTGATCGGAACTGGGGCAAGTATTCAGGAAGTCACACGCTCCCTGCTACCGGGTACGACGGCATTCGCAACATCGGCTTCTTCGGCATCGATTCGATAGGGGCAGCAGCAGGCAATCTGCTGGACAATATTTCGCTCGGTCTCGACCCGTTGATGGACATGGGTGCATCGCGCGATGCGACCATCGGAGAAGCAGCCGCGGGGACGGTCAACATCCGTATCAATGGTCGTGTCGGGAGCGGCACAACCGTGATCCTGCGCAAAAAAGAAGGCACCGCTGACAGTGATGTCGATTTCAGTATCGGCACCGTCAGTGCGGGTGCATTGGGGAACGCCACCGTGACGCACACCACGGGTTCGGATATCTGGGAAATCGCGGTGCCAGCGGGTGACTATGACGGCGGTATTTTTCCATCCAATAATCGTGGTGGATTGCGTATCCCCGTGAACTACGCATACGACCTTGTCACAGAAAACAACGAGTATGCGATGTTCCAACTCGGTGCACCCGGCGACGACGGTGCGTCGCCGAACTGGACATTAGCCGATCCGACCTGTGATGGGTCGTTCAAAGACGACGGCGTCGTCCATACCATCACGAACCTGGCTCCGACGGCGACGATGACACCGACCATTACCAACACACCGATACACACGGCAACCAACACACAGACACCGACCGAAACCCCCACGTACACGCATACACATACCCCAACGTATACCCCGACCGATACTGCTACCAACACCAATACGCCCACAGACACGGCGACGCATACCGCGACATCCACGCCGACATACACCCCTACCAACACGGCGACCATGACCCCGACCAATACGCCGACGAGCACCTTTACCCCGACGTTCACGATGACCCCTGCAGTGCCGACCGTTGTCATCCCATCGCTGCCAGACATCACCGAGGGTGCCTCGAGCATCAACTTGAGCACCGTCAGCGCCGGCGGCTTGGCGGTGACCATCAGCAGCACATCGCCTTCGGTGTGTACCGTCACGGGGACCACCGTCACCATCGTCGGCCCGGGCACCTGTCAGATCGATATCGACATCGGCGCTGGCACCGTGGGTGGCATCCGCTATGCAGCGACTAAACTCACGCGGAGCTTTGTGGTCAAAGCAACACAGACGATGACGTTTGCGCCGCTGACAGGCAAAATCTACAACAGCGGCGATTTCGCACTGACCGCGAGCGCGTCGTCGACGTTGCCCGTGACCTACACCGCAGCACCGGCGAGTGTCTGCACCGTGACGAGTGGAATGGTCAGCATGCTTGTACCGGGGACCTGTACAATCACCGCCGCACAGGCAGGTGGGGTCAGCGGTGGGTTGACCTATGCCGCTGCGCCCGCAATGGTGCGCTCGTTCACAGCCAGTGGCGTACCACAGTCCATTACGTTTGGTCCACTGTCCAGCAAGCACGATTATGATCCGAGCTTTGATTTGACTGCTACTGCCAGCTCGGGATTGGCCGTGACGTATACGACCAGTAACGCGATGATCTGCGATGTGACCGGGCGGCGCGTGCGCATCTATACCAAAGGCAGCTGTGTGGTAACGGCAGCACAGGCGGGCGGGACGAGTGCCGGCATCATCTATGCGCCAGCGAGTACGGTTGTGCAGTCGTTTGCAATCGATGACAACACACCGACGTTGACCAAGTCTTCGACGCCGACATCAACCGTCACCAACACCCCCACCAAGACGTTGACGATGACGCCGACGCCTATCCCGTTTATGATGAAAAAAGGTGCCGTTGGGGCCTCGTTTGTGCTCGGGTTGCTCCAAAACGGGACATTGGTGACCTGGGGTATGAACAAAGAGTTCCAAGCCAATATCGCCCCATGTTGTGGCAGCGGTATCGATGATATCGCCACCGGGTCGAACTTCGCTGTGGTACTCAAAGGCGGCCGAGTCTTTGGATGGGGATCGAATTCGCTCAAGCAGTTAACGTTCCCGAGCACCACCGCCAAGGACATCGTGGCCATCGCGGCAGGCCAAGCCCATGTTTTGGCATTGACCAAAAAGGGTACGGTCATCGCCTGGGGCGACAACAAAGCAATGCAGACGAAACTGCCCAAGGGGATGAAGGATATCGTCGGTATCGCCGGTGGGGCCTATCATTCACTCGCCCTGACCAAAAAAGGCACGGTCATCGCCTGGGGCAGCAACACCGCCGGACAGACCAAAGTGCCCAAGACCATCAAAGATGTGACGGCGATTTCGGGCGGGTTGGATCACTCGTTGGCACTCAAGAAGGACGGCATGGTCGTCGCCTGGGGCGGCAACGCATACGGCCAGTCGGCGGTGCCTGGGATTTTGCGCGACGTCAAGACCATCAGCGCTGGTACGCAGTTTTCGATGGCCCTCAAAAACGACGGGACCGCCTTTGGATGGGGCCGCAACGACGCCAACCAAATAGCCATCCCCGAAGGATATCGCGACTTCTTCTCGGTGAACGCTGGCTATGCCAACTCGATTATCGGTTTGCGTAATGGCGGTATTCTGGTGCTCGGTGACATGTCGAACGACGTGGGCGTCTCTCGTACACCGACCAAAACCGCGACACCGACACCTTGACCATGCACTACGTGCATGGTCATAGACGAAGGTATTTGCGTGCATTGGGGCGGGGAAGATTGATTGCGGCGGGGTTTATTGCGATAAACCCCGCTCAAAGATTATCTGCAGGCCGCAGCATGCCGCGGCCTTACGGGAGCCGCGGCCTTACGGGATGTTTGGGCCCGAGTCGAATCCCGCTCTGTATGGTCTATAATCATGGAATTTTCTTTCCCAAAGGAGCATATATGCAAGAGCAGATCCCTCACCCACCGATCGTGTCGCGCGATGCCTGGGAGTCGGCCCGTGCAGCGCTTTTAGCCGAAGAAAAAGCCCTGACCAAGATGTATGATCGGGTAGCAGCGCAACGCCGACGACTGCCGATGGTGCACATGGACAAGCCATATCGGTTTGCCGGTGCCGAGGGCGATGTCACATTCGCGCAGATGTTTGCGGGCCAACGGCAGTTGATCATGTATCACTTCATGTATGGTCCCCAAAACGATGTTGGTTGCCCGGTGTGTACCGGATTCATGAACAGTCTTCCCGATTTGTCGTATTTGGAGCAGCGCGATACGCGTTTTGTCATTGTTGCACGTGCACCGTATGCGAAGCTTGCGGCGCATCGGACGTTGAGTGGTATCCGCTTTCCGTTTTATTCGTCGTACGAAAGCGACTTCAACTACGACATGAAGATGTCGGACGAGCGTGGTGAAGGGCAAGGAGTGAGCGTCTTTTTCCGTATCGGCGACGCCGTCTACCATACGTATACAGCGCTCCAACGCGGCGTCGAAGGGCTGGCCAGCGCGCAGTCGTTCCTGGATCGAACACCGTACGGCCGCCAACTCGATTTCGAAGATTCGCCCGCAGGCTGGCCACAACACCCCACCTACGGCTAAATCACTGCGGTAATTGCGCTGGGTGCCGGTCATGGTGCATGCATATGTGCGTCTGCTGCTGTGCGACGTACATACAGACGCGTGCTGTACGGTGGCGCGTCACAGCCACGTATGTTTGCGGTTCATGCAATTGCCTACATACGAAATCCGCTGTCATCCCCAGACCATGGTACCGTACGGTGCTTCGTCTGGGTTTTCTAATAAATAATCAACAATAAATATTATTTCTTCAACTTAAAATAAAAATAAAAATATAATTTCTCATATATTCGCAATAGAAAAACCGATGTGAATGTGTATAATTTAATGTGGTATGAATAGATACGAAGGTGAAGCAATGTCTTGGAAAAAACGAGGGGTGGCGCTTGCCCTGACACTGGTTTTGACCGTGTCGACCAGCGTCGTCATGGGAGCACCTGCACAACAGCCAAACAACCAGGTGCAGCCACGTGCAGGCGAGGGCCGCGCAGCGACATCAACCAAATCACTGGTCGGTAAATGCGTCAAGATGGGTGCCAAGTCGACAGGGTCATTGGGCATTGGT
>CAIPUQ010000480.1 GCA_903868295.1 uncultured Roseiflexaceae bacterium | reverse complement strand
CTGCAAGGATACAAGGTTTTCCTGATAGTTTTGAATTCGTTTACGATGATGGCAATATTCCAACCCGAAACATCTATGCAAAAACTATCGGTGACGCAGTCCCACCATTGTTCGGCTTCACGGCAATTATCTCAGCGGCGTCAGCGCTTAAATTCCATAATGCAATCTAATTTATATAGATCGTACATCCTCATACTGGTGCTTGAGGATGTACCCGTTCAAAAGTGCCACATACTGAAGGCATGATAAACTCCCTACCTGAGCATATAATTCATCAAATCTAGATTGATTTGCACTTTTCTTTTGCCACCAGCCGTTTCGTCCATTATCAAAGAATGGATCAAACATGTCTTGTCGATTTTTCACTACCCCAGTTGTCTTTGCAATGCCTTTTTCAACAATGAACTCATAAAATGAAGTTTTTGTCTGGTGTCCCATCTGAGTAACAAGTTGGCTGTTAAATTTAGCCAAACCGAAACCAATCAAATCGAGTAACTGCCCATTGGGGGTTATGTAATCAATCATCAGTATCTCCATTAATATCGCGATTTGCTGCCCACGCAAAATGTTGTCCGGACATTCGGTTCTTCTCTCGTGCTTACGTAACGTACAGCGCGATTATAGAAACAACCGTCCAAAAGATCAAATGATCAGCGATCAGAGATTGACGATACATATCGTTTAAGCATTGACAGACGGGGTGAAAGATTTTTCACCCCGTCTGTCCGTCATGGTCTGTCCGTCACCGATCAATCATCAGTCCGCAAATGCGATGAACCACACCATGCCTTGGCCTTTATCGACCTCTTCCGCAAGATACGACCAATCATCAGTCGCGATGGCATCGCTGCCCAACACAGTCACATCCACACGGGCATCGCCTTTGACATACACTGCGCGTTGGCCGTTGTAGAAGTCTTCGAACGGCTCGTCAGCACGAAACCCAGCTGCAACAAAGCGTGCATCGAGCGCATCGGCATTCGTCGCACTGTCGCCATTGAGAGCATAGCCGCTGACATAGCCATTACGGCGTTCGATGCCGAGCAGGTCATTGGCAACATCGGGACCAAATGTCTTGGCGCCGGATGGGGCTGCGGGGAGCGATGCCCACCAACTGGGTTGGCTGACATCGGGGTCGGGGGCGCAGGCAACGGTGCCACTGGGTTGCTCGAGGTCGACCAGCAGTGCATAGGCCACGTCATCGACGCAGCTTGCGGCCAGCAACGCAGTATGCCCCTCGCCGCTATAGGTTACCAACTGTGCAGTCGGGCCCATGTCGGCGGTCATCTTTTCGGCCCAGCGCATCGGGGTGGCAGGGTCGTTCAGCCCACCGATGACAATCACCGGTGCGCCACTGGCGTTGCTGATGGGGCTGACGGGTGGCGGCGTAATCATGGTCGTGCAGTCGTCCGGGGCTGCAAGGTCGGCTACGTTGAGATCGCGGGTGAAGCGCGGCGAAATCTCGCGCATTTTGGCCAACATGCCCTCTGCGTCAGGGACTGCGTCATAGAGGATGCCGCTGGCACAGATGATGACCGGGAACGCACTTTCGGACGCACTATACCGGCCCTCTTCGTCACGTTCGTCAAACGTGTCGACGATGTACCAGAGGCGCTCGGTGTCGCCTTGCTCGGCCTCGGCCAGGGCACGACCCAGCTCGGGCCACCAGGATGGCCCATAGAGCGCGTTGCGCGTGGCGTCCTCGATGGTTGCCTGATTGGCGACGCGGCCGTCTTCGGCAGTGACCGGCTTGTCATCGAACTGTTGCCAGAGCGCATCCCAGCGAGCGCTGACATCGGGTGCGGCAAAGGCACAGGCGTTGGCAGCATCTTGGCACCAGACGACCCAGTTGTCCATGGCCTTTTCGAACCCGATCAACTGCGTCGTGTAGCGTTCTTCGAGCGAGTCACCTTCGGGTTGGAAGGCACCGTCGAGGACCATGGCACGGACCTTATCGGGGAAGAGGTGACTATACACCCCACCCAAATACGTCCCGTACGAATAGCCGATGAAGCTGATCTGATCAGCCTGGAGTGCTTGTCGGATGCTGTCCATGTCACGCGCGGTGTTGGTCGTCGAATACGCGCTCAACGAGTCGCCATACGTGGCGATACAGGCTTTGGCAAAGGATGCTTTGGCTTCTTCGAGGAAGGCTTTCTCGGCATCGTCGTCGGGCGTCGTGTCAGGATAGCGATATTTGTCGATGTCCGCATCGCTCTGACAGTACAGTCCCCCTGACAACCCGACGCCACGGGGATCGAACCCGATGATGTCGAACCCGGTCAGACCAAGCACATCGTGCAGGTCCTGCGCACCGCCGCTCGAGCGCGTAAACCACTCGATACCAGATGCACCGGGGCCGCCTGGGTTCACCAGCAATGGCCCGTGGTTGTCGGCCAAGGCGGTGTCGGCGCGGGGGAGTCGGATAATGTGGATACCAATTTTCTCGCCGTCGGGCTCTGCATAGTCGAGCGGGACCTGGACGACCGCACACTGGAAGCTCGTCTCTTCGGTGATTGCGGCATCACATTTCTGCCAATCGGCCTTGGCGATCGTAACGGGGGGGAGTGTTGCGGTCGGGGCAGCAACAGTGGGGGCGGGGAGTGTGGTGGCCACGGGTGCGGGGGTCGGCGCTGCAGCAGAAAAGAACGCAGCGGGGTTTGCACACGCGGTCAGAAACACAGCGAGGAACGCGACGGTCACGAACAATTTTTTCATAAAACCTCTTCAACAACGAAACCGACAGTATTACGTTGACGGTGATATTTTAGTTGCATGGTTTTTCTGACGGGCTCATTGCAATGAGCCCCGTACTATTCCCTGCCGTGCGAGAGGGTGATTCACGGGCTCATTGCAATGCGCCCCGCGCTATTCCCAGTCGTATAGCGGATGGAATCATGACGGGCTTATTGCTATAAGCCCCGCACTATTCCCTGCCTTTATTTGGAGGTTTTTATGACGGGCTCATTGCAATGAGCCCCGCACTATTCCCTGCCTTTATTTGGTGGTTTTCTCAGAAAAAGATGGTGCCCCCGAGCCGACTTGAACGGCTGACCTGCGGT
>CAIPUQ010000479.1 GCA_903868295.1 uncultured Roseiflexaceae bacterium | reverse complement strand
GACCGAATACGATCTCGATAAAGCGCGTGCACGTGCACATATTTTGGAAGGTCTCAAACGCGCTATCGATATCCTCGATGAGGTCATTCGGACGATTCGTGAGTCACGCTCCCGCGAGTCGGCACGAACCAACCTGATGCGTGACTATAGCTTTTCAGAAGCACAAGCCAATGCCATCCTCGACATGCAACTGGGGCGATTGGCCGCCTTGGAACGCAAACGCATCGAAGATGAACTCGACGAATTGGTCAAAACCATTCGCGACCTCGAAGAAATCTTGGCAAATGCGGCGAAGCTAAACAGCCTCATCAAGGCAGACCTCAAGTACCTCGAAGAAAAATACGGCGACGCCCGCCGCACCCAAATTGTCTACGGCGTCAACGGCGAAGTCAGTGACGAAGACCTTATTCCCGACACCAAACTCCTGATTACTATGTCGGACCGCGGATACATCAAAAGCCAACTCCCGGAAGTTTTCCGCACACAGCGGCGCGGTGGTCGTGGCAAAAAAGGTGCTGCCATCCGTGAAGAAGATGTGATGAGTCATATCTTAACCTGCAACAGCATGCATGATTTGCTGTTCTTCACAAACAATGGCCGCGTCTATAAGCTCAAAGCACACGAAGTGCCTGACTCGAGTCGTACCGCCAAAGGCCTCCCGTTGGTCAATTTGATCGACTTGCAACCGAACGAACATGTCACATCAATGCTGTCTGTGCCCGACTATGATCAGGCCAAGTACCTTTTGATGACGACCCGTCGTGGCAAAATCAAACGGACCCTGCTCGAAGAGTACAGCTCCGTCCGGAGCAATGGCCTCATCGCCATTGGCCTCGACGCGGGCGACGAACTCGGCTGGGTAACGACGACCATGGGCGACGAGGATGTGCTGCTTACCACCCGCATGGGCAAAACCCTGCGCTTCATCCAAAGCCAAGTGCGGCCAATGGGACGTCCTGCGAGTGGAGTCCGTGGCGTCGCTCTCCGGTTCGGGGACGAAGTCATCAGCATGGATGTGGTCACCCCTGAACACATGGACACCGCCCAGTTCATCACCATCGGCAAGAACGGCAAGGGCAAACGCACGCCGTTACGCTTGTACCCACGCAAAGGGCGTGCAACCTACGGCGTCAATACGATGATCCTCACCGACGACGATAATGTGGCACTCGCTCGTGTCATCTATCATGACATGGTACTCACGTTTATCACGTCGAACGGTATCATTCTACGCACCGAAGCAAGTCAGATTCGCGTCTGTGGCCGCGCTGCACAGGGGGTCAAGGTCCTCGAGCTCGACGAGAACGATACCGTCGTTGCAATGGCTGCTGATGAGCCAGAAGACGACAGCGAAAAGCAGAAGCGTATCTTGGATATCGGCGACATGATCGGTGTTGATATGCTCGAACTCGCAGACGAAGACGGCGATGATGCGCCGTTGGAAGACGCAGAAAGCGCCGAATAAGCCCAGCGCACCAACGCCATCACACAAACAACACCCCGCAGCATGGATGCTGCGGGGTGTTTCGTATGGGGAAGGAATTAGTTCGGCCGGTTCATCTTCTTTTCGTACTCAGCCAAGGGCTCTGTCGGCGGCAAATCACTCGAGGTAGGCGAGTTGTTGATGACCGCCACGTGCTCTGCCATCTTGTAGCCGATACCGCGTACCGTCAGAATCCGAGCAGGCTTTGATGGTTCTTCTTCGATTTTTTCGCGTAAGCGCCGTACACAGACATCGACCAGGTTTGTCTCGCCGACATAGTCATAGCCCCAGACTTCTTGAAACAACGTCTCGCGGTCGAAGACATCACCCGAGTTGGCAGCCAGGAAGTAGAGCAGCTCGAACTCCATCGGGGTCAAGTTGATTTCGACGCCCTTAAGCGACACCCGGTGCCGCGGTGCATCAATCTCGATGTCGCCGCAACGCACAACGGTCGGTGCTTGGCGGTTCTTCATCCCATCCACCCGGCGCAGGATCGCATCGACGCGTGCGATGAGCTCTGCGGGTTTGAATGGCTTGGTGATATAGTCATCACTGCCGAGCTCGAACCCTTGGACCACATCGTCGGTCCCGTCGCGGGCAGTTAACATGATAATCGGCACATCTGAGCGTTCTCGGATGCGCTTGCACGTCTCGAATCCATCAACATATGGCATCATGACATCAAGGATCACAATATCAAATGTGCCGTCATTGAATGCTTTGAGCGCTTCGAGCCCATTTTTGACCACTGCAACGTCGTAACGTGGCCCACTGAACGTTACTTGGATGAGCGTCGCAATTGATGGATCGTCGTCCGCAAAAAGAATACGTCTTTGTGTGAGTTGGTCGCTCCGATCAGAGATTCGGCGTGTCAACTTCATCGGTGTACCACCTTTTGTAGTAGCGAACAATCAAAAAAATAAACACGAGGTTTATTTCTTGGGATGACAGGGACTACACGTCTGCTGAAAGCCCTGGCAGGACTTCGAGTACCGCTGATGACTGTTTCAAGATGACGTCTGCGTCAATTATACACCGTTTCTGGCCGGCTTGCGATGGTGCGTCGTACATCACATCCAACAACGCGCCTTCGAGTATGCTCCGTAACGCACGAGCACCAGTACCCGTCTTGAGCGCCAACTCGGCCACCGCATCAATAGCGTCGTCGGTGAATTCGAGCGTGACATCGTCCATTTTGAGCAATTGCGTGTACTGCTTCAGGACGGCGTTTTTGGGCTCGATGAGGATACGTCGCATTGCTTCGCGGTCGAGCGGACGGAGCGGTGCGACCATGGGGATACGCCCGATAAACTCGGGGATGAATCCATATTTGAGCAAATCGTCCGGAGTTACCTGATCAAGCAGGTATTCTGGTACAGCTGCTGGAGCAGTGGAGGTAGCCCCAAAACCGATGCTCCGTTTTTCTCCGACACGCGACGAAATAATTTTGTCGATTCCTTCGAAGGCACCACCGCAGATAAATAATACCTGGGTTGTGTCAAACGGGATGTACTCTTGTTGTGGATGTTTGCGCCCGGGAACCGGTGGAACATGTGCCACAGATCCCTCGAGGATCTTGAGCAGTGCCTGTTGGACGCCTTCGCCCGAGACATCACGGGTTATTGACGGGTTATCAGACTTACGGGCTATCTTGTCGATTTCATCGATGTACAAGATACCAGTCTTGGCCCGCTCGACATCGCCATCCGCAGCTTGGATGAGGCGCAGGAGAATGGTTTCGACATCTTCTCCCACATATCCTGCTTCGGTCAACGCAGTTGCATCGGCAATCGCGAACGGGACATCGAGCGCTCGTGCCAATGTTTGCGCGAGGAGTGTTTTGCCACTACCGGTTGGCCCTATCAGCAAAATGTTACTCTTGCCGATTTCGACCGATGCGTCGATGTCACCCTTTGCGCGGATGCGCTTGTAGTGATTATAAACGGCAACGGCAAGCAAGACTTTGGCGCGGTCTTGACCGATGACATACTCGTCGAGCCGTGCGCGCATCTCGTGCGGGACGGGCAAAGACGCCAGCGGGGTCAATGTCTGCGTCACAGGCTCGGATTTCGGTCGTTCGTCCACAATGACTTGGTTGCAGATAGCAACACATTCATCACAGATAAATATCGGGGGAGGACCCGCAATCAACCGTTGTACTTCGTCTTGTCTGCGCCCGCAGAAAGAGCATTGGTAGACTCCGCGGCCGTTGGTGGTCATGATAGCCTCGTCATTCGTACAAAATCGCTCGCTGTTGCGCCCCTTTTGGAGTGGCACAGACAACGAGCGTTTTGCTGGTCACACTAGCCCTGTTGATTGAGTGCGTCGCGGGTCAAGACTTCGTCGATAATGCCATATGACTTGGCTTTTTCGGGGTCCATGAACAAATCACGATCAAAATCGTTGGCGATGCGTTCCATGGGTTGGCCGGTATCAGTGGACAAGAGCTCTCGAATGATTTGTTGCTCGCGCAAGAGTTCACGCGCCATGATTTCGACATCGGGCGCATACCCGCTCGCGCCACCGCCTGCGGGGTGCATATGAATGGTGGAATGCGGGAGGCTATAGCGCTTGCCTTTTGCCCCACCTGCGAGCAGGATGGTTGCCATGCTCCCAGCCATTCCTACACAGACAGTGGCAACCTTGGGCCGAATCATCTGCATGGTGTCATAAATCCCCAACCCTGCAGTTATTGAGCCGCCGGGACTGTTGATGTAGAGCATGATGTCGCGTTCGGGGTTTTCGTGCTCCAAGAACAAGAGTTGTGCCACGATTAGGTTGGCAATCCCGTCTTCTATCGGAGAACTCAACATGATGATGCGTTCTTTGAGCAAACGCGAGTAAATGTCCGAACGATACTCCCCACGGCCAGTCGATTCGACGACCGTGGGGATAAGGCGTTCTACTGCCGGGGCAAGACCAGTAATGGTCGTAGGTTGTTGTGTCATTCTGAACTCCCAGCTGTTTCAGACACCCCTAAAGGCAGTTAGTCTGCCTTTTTGGTGGATTTCTTTTTGGCTGCACCTTCGCCGCCCTCAGACTGCTTGGCGCTCTTCTTTGCAGGAGCTACTTCTGCAGCGCTGTCTGTCTGGGCGACCAATTCGATGATGCGGGCACGGATCTTCTTGTCGAGGGCTGCATTGGCGACGGATGCGACGAGTTGCTCACGCAACAAGGCCTTCATCGTCTCTTTTTGCTCTGGTTCGTAGCTTTCGAGCATCGTGTCGATTTCGGCATCGATGTCCGCGTCCTCTACCAAAATACCCTCTGCAGTGACGAACTCACGCAATGCGAGATTGCGTTTGAGACGCTCTTCGCCTTGTGGCAGGTACTGTGCAACCAGGTCTTCGCGCTTGCGACCCATCTGGCGGTACACTGCTTCGGCCGTAGTGCCGTAGCGAACGTACTCTTGCTCTTGGCCGCGCAAAATCCGATCGGCTTCTTGTTCGATCATCGACTCGTGATAATCGTAGACCGCACCTGCGACCAACGAATCAATGAATCCGTTGACCAGCCGGTTTTCTGCGTTCTCGCGGGCATTTTTGGCGAGCTCATCGCTCGTTGCATGCTTGAGGTCCGCAAGCGTACCTTCTTTGTTCTCGAGGGTAGGCAACTCATCCCAATCGGGCAGAATGCGCTCCTGGATGCGTCGCACGGTCACATCGAACGTCACTGCTTGACCACGCAACGTCTCGTCGGTGTAGTCGTCGGGCATGGTGGCGTCGATGATTTTGTTGTCGCCGATCGACAGACCCATGACACCTTCCATCAAGCCACCAATCAATCGACCCGGCTCGAGGATGAGGTCGGTGCTCTGGGCTGGTTGGCCGTCGATACGCCCGTTGATCGAAAGCCCGTTGTGTACGACATCGACCTCTGCAGTCACCAGGTCACCCTGTACTGCTGGTCGTGATTCGTCAGGCTCGCGCAAGACAACATGCTTTTCGCGCAGGTCATCCAGGGCACGGTTCAGGACTTCATCGGTCACTGCGGGTACCGTAAATGGTTGTTTGTATCCGGAGTAATCGGCAATCTTGGTGATTGGTTCGACCGGGACGTTGATGACGACCGTGTATGGGATGGTGTTGAACTGCACATCACCCAAGCTTGCTTGGGCGATGGGATCAATCCCTTCGCTCTCGAGGGCGAACTTGAAGCCCGCGTTGATCATCCCTTCGGATGCTTCTTCGAGCAGTGCTTGACGGCCATAGAAGCGCTCCAAGATTGCGCGAGGAGCTTTGCCAGGACGGAAGCCAGGTACTTTGGCCTTCTGTGAAAGGCTCCGTGACGCACGGTCGAGTTCTTTTTCTACCGTGGCTTCGTCGATTTCGATTGTCAACTGCAGTATGCTGCGCGGCATGCGCTCACTTGTAACCTTCACCGAAACAACTCCATGTGCTGAATGCGCAAGAATACGCGCGATGTATGAAATTCTGCTGTAGTATACCATGAACTCCGGGGCTGTGCGGTTGGGCTTTGTATGCACATCCAAGGCATCTCGAAGCACTCTACGCCAGCGCCACCGCTACGCCCCGCATCGTACTATACTATAGACACGATGAAAGGACCCGCTGATGCACCATGAGACCGCACCAACCAACACACTGCGCGTACTCGACATGGTTGCAGCCCGTAAGCTGTGGCATCAACGGACGTGCGCTGGCTATCGAATCGTCGCACAACCTAGTACATCTGTCCTCACTGTATTGCTCGACGACGCCCAGCACACAATCCTCCACAACGAAATGACCCTCCTGTTGACGCTGAGCGACGGTGAGCCTGCTGCCCTTGCATTGCATCTCAGCAACCCGCAGGTCGTCATACAGGGCACGATTGCACACGATAGCTGGCCACCCGCGATCCTCATGCACCTTGGCAAGATCGGGGTCGTACCACATCAGCTGTTGCCCATCGTGTCTACCTACACCAAACAGCAACATCGTCGCGTCTATGACGACGCAGGGACTCACTGCGCCACACTGACCCTCGAACACGGCAGTATCGATGCACCGCACACCGGGAGCGAGGTGTCGCTTATCCACATCTGTGCAACACCCGCCGCACACACGAGACTCAGTATCGATCTCGCCTCAGTCATACACCAAACCATCGCCTGCACACCAGCGACAGACAGCGCAACGATCATGCGCTCTGCGGCCAGCGCGTTGCGGGAGCATCCGCGCCCCTGGATCGAGCAGCTCTCAACGTTCATCGTGCAATATGCCGCATCGGGGCGAGACGCCGACGAAGCACTCCTGATTCCTATGGCCGCTGGAGATACCCCGGCCGATCGGCGGCTGGTTGCTGCAACAATCGTGCAACTCAATGGTCATCCGGCCGATGCAGATCCGTTTTGGCTGACGTTCGACGAGCAACAGCGCGCAATCGTGCGCAGCCTCGTCCAATCAACCACCGCGCCGACCATCAGCCTACCGTTGCAGCGCATCGATACGCGCTCGTGGAGCTTCGCCGAAGTGCTGCGTGCCAAACTCCGTGGACAATATCGGCGTGTCCTGCAGCGCGAATACGCAGTTGCAAAGGGATATCATGCCGAGGATATCCATCGCATTAGGGTCTCACTCCGTAAACTGAATTCGTTGCTCGAATGCGGCCTCAGCGTCTACGAGAGCGAAGAAATCGCGCAGTATCGGCGGGGGTTTCGCCGCATGGCGCGCTTCCTCGGCGATGTGCGCGATGCTGATGCATTTGCCGAGCATGTCAAGCGCATCCTCGGGACCAACACCGTCCCACACGAGATACGTACTGCGCTCCAGCGCCTCCGTCAAAAGGCGATGCGTGAGCTCGAAGCACTCATCGAAGCAGACAAGCATCAGCAGTTCCTCGTTGACTTTGCGCATTTCGTCTGTACATTGCCGCCTAATGGGACGAGTGAACCAACGGTGACCCAATACCTTGCTCATCGGGTCACGCAGATGATTGCCGCATTGGTTGCTCCAATGGGCACCCCTGCCAACAAACTCGACACCGAAACGCTGCATGATGTTCGTATCCAAGCGAAAAAACTTCGCTATACCATCGAAGCGTTCCCCGAAGTGCTCCTGCCAGCAGCACAACCGCTCGTGACCATCCTCGAGAAGCTTCAGATTCGGCTGGGAATCATTCAAGACGCAGCCACAGCCCATCGGATCCTCATCGATACCCATCTGACGTCGCATACCCAGGCCAAAACAGTCTTGTCGACCTTGCGTGCAGAGGCGAATTACCAACGGACGCAACTCGGAGCACTGTGGAACGCATGTCTGGCGATTGACACCACAGCAATCGTGCGCGATCTCGTCGAACCGAACCACACAGAAGGCACGAGTCTATGATCCCAATCTCCATTAAAATGCTGAATTTTCTGAGTTACCAAAACGAAACGCCGGTCTTTGATTTCACCACATTCCACATTGCCTGTATTTCGGGGGACAACGGCGCCGGCAAATCATCATTCCTCGAAGCCATTCATTGGGCACTCTGGGGCGAAGCGCGACTCAACAGTGCCGACATCATGTACCGTGGCGCTGAACGAATGGCTGTCGAATTCGTCTTTGCGGTCAATGACGTGGTCTACCGCATCAATCGTTCGTTCGCCAAAAGCACCCGTGGTGGTACCCGCTTGGAGCTATATCAGGCGGCCGACGTCGAACGGACACACTGGGATTCGCTCACCGGCGGAACAATCCGCGACACCCAAGCCAAAATCACGAACGATATTGTCGGGATGTCGTATGAAGTCTTCAGTAATTCTGCGTACCTGCGTCAAGGACAAGCAGACGCGTTCACCCGACTCGCTCCCACAGAACGACGAGATTTGCTCGCGCAGATGCTCGAAATCGACCAATATAACACCTTCAAAGATCGAGCTAAAACCAAACGCGAGACATTAGCGCGCGATATTGCACACATCCAAGGGCAAATGGCCGTCGACGAGGCAAACGTGTCCAACATCCCGACGCTCAGCAGTCAACTCCAAGACGCTGAAGCGAGGGTCACCCAGGCGCGTTCGTTTGTTGCCTACGCTGCCAGCGCTGTATCCCGTCAAAGTGCACGCCAGACGCTGCAACAACTCGCCAATCAACGCGCGCTATACACCCAACGGCACAGCGACGTCACGTCCGAAATGGCAGCAGCCCATGCCCAACTTGCCCTCCGTCCAGAAATCGAAGCACGGTATGCCGAATACGTTGCAATCGAAGCGCGCTACAACGCGCTCAATACGATGCGTACGCAGTACGATTCCCTTACCGCTCAGAAACAAGAAGCCGAGCAGCGAATCGCCCAACGGCGGGCTGTCATCGAACGGACGTTGGACCGAGCCAATGCCGAACGCGAACAATTGCGGGCGGCACTCGCCGATGCCGATGTCCGCCAGCGCGAAGCAGCCGAACTCGATCGTGCACTCGCCGAGGCAGCTGATGACGAAGCGCAATTGCACACCATCACTGCGCAACGCGACGCACTCATGCTCCATATTCGTGAGGCACAACGCACACTCGACCGCATCCACGCACTCGGTCAAGAAATCGAACGGACAGAGACACAGCAGCTCGCCGTCGCCAAACGACTCGTTGACCTGCCGACCCTCCATGAACAACTCGCACACTGCGAAACCGCCGATGCGCGCAGCGTGACGCTCCAAGCCGAGCGAGTGGATGTCTCGGCGACACATGCACGATTGACCGCAGAGCACCGCGCAACCACCGACGCAGGCGTCGCCCTCAGACAAAAACTCGACAGCCTCAGCATCAACGAGAAATGTCCCACGTGTCAGACGCTCATGGATGCAGCGCACTTCCAATCTGCGCAAGAAACCATCCAGCGCGAAATAGACGCTCTGCGTACCTCGTACGCCCAACAAACCGCAGCTGTCAAAACCGCGCTCAACCGCTTGCAAGAAATCGAAGTTTCCCTCAACGAATGCACAACGCTCAGCAAAGCCGCTCCCGAGTTACGGCGCCGTATTGCGGCATTGACCGCCGAGCAGATCGATGCAGATCGTCTCGAGACCGCACTGTCTGACCTCACCTTGCAACGCAACGCATTGACTGCACAGGCTCCTGCCCAATCCAAGGCAACTGCTGAACAAACACTGCGTGAACTCGATGCCCATGTGCAACACTACACGGTCAAAGCCGCCACGCGGAGTGCAAACCAGCGGCGCGCTGCCCAACTTGCAATCGAATTGGCGACGATTGAATCCCAAAAAGCCCGTGTTGCATCGCTCGATGGATCGATAGCCGGCTTCGAGACAGACCTTGCACAGAATCGCATCGACAACGAAGCCCAAGAACTGCTGTCTGTGGCCCAAGTCCAACTCGCGGAACTTGCCTACGACCCCGTGCGTGTGGGAGCCCTCTGGACCGAACTGCAAGGCCTGCAACACGCACGCGCTGACCACGCACAACTCGCAGTGATGATCGAACGGGCCGCTGCGCTCGAACAACGCAGCACAGATACCACAGAGCAGCTCCAGCTAGCCACGCACGCACTGCAGCAGGCAGAACATGAGCTCAAG
>CAIPUQ010000478.1 GCA_903868295.1 uncultured Roseiflexaceae bacterium | reverse complement strand
ATGGACAGGTACAGCATGGGTATGCGATTACCACCGAAGAAACCTACGCGTGGTATGTGCGCGTAATTGACCTCGCCCGATTATTGACGGCATTGATTCCGATACTGGAAGCACGCGTACGCCGTAGTCTGATGGTTGGCTACACAGGGACATTGAGTATTTCGTGCTACGGGAGTGGCGTTGTCCTCGAATGGCGAGACGGCCGACTCAGCGCGGTGCGCAACACACGTCCTCCGATTATGGGAGAAGGTGCAGACGCATGTCTGCCGTATGACACCTTTCTCATGCTGCTATTCGGGCGCAAGTCATTGAACGACATACGCAATTGGCACCACGAAGTACACGCAAGTACTGAGGCGACGCAGTTGCTCGACATTTTGTTTCCCAAGCAACCCTCGTGGTTCCAATGGATGAACTGAGGAACAGGTGACCGACATACACGATGAATCAATACCGATTGGCGACGGTGCCGTACTGCGCTGGGGGACAAATGCAGACGCACATGGCTATGCAGCACTTGCCACTCATGCGTTTGTGTTGGGCCCCGACGCTCTTCCGAACCCGAATGTCGCCGCGTATGCACATGATTTGCTGAGCAACAATCATCCGTTGTGTCACAGCAGTGACGTTGCAATCGTTACCCGACACGAGACCATCGTTGCTGCCGCGGCATTGATGACCCAGCCTATGCGCTATGGCGGTTTACCACTCCCAGTTGGGCGCCCTGAACTGGTATGCAGCCACCAATCTGTCCGTCAGCAAGGGTATGTTCGGGCAATCATGGAACGCATGCATGCAAAAAGTGCATCACGTGGCGATTTGCTCCAAGTTATCACGGGCATACCGCACTACTATCACCAGTTCGGCTATGCTTGGAGCATCGATTACAACGGCTATGCCCGCATCGAAACAGCGGCGTTGCCAGAACTCGGTGCAGCGCATCCGCACGTGACGATTCGACCGTTTGCGCGACATGAATACTCGGTATTCAACGAGCTGTATGAGCATGAATTAGCGTCGCGTGGATTGGTGGTGACAACACCCTACCCAGAAGCATTGTTTGTTCATGGCATCGAAAGCACCGTGTCCACCGAAGGATTTCGTCCGTGCGGCATTTATGACGAACACAATCAGATCATTGGTTTCTGCATTGTGACGGTACGTATCTGGGAGGGATGCAATGCGGTGATGGCACTTGGCTTTACCAAGAACGCTCACGCCCTGACGCACCTTGTGCCTACATTGCACGCAATACATGCAATCAACCAGACACTGCCCAAACCCGTTGCCAGTCATCGCGACTATTTCGCAATCGACATTCTCACCGACGGAGCACACCCGATCACGAACATCCTTGTAGTGCTTGGTATAGCAGCAAAGACGATTGCGCCGTATACCTGGTATGTGCGTATCCCCGATGTGCCACGGCTGCTAATGCATGTGGGGAGTGTCTTGGAGGCGCGTGTTGCTGCGAGTGTGGTATCAGGGTACACCGGTGTTGTCGACATCTCATTCTATCGACACGGGATCAGCATGGACTGGCGTAACGGCACGCTGACAGCAGTGACCGCGCGCACCACTTCCTCATTTGGCGATGCACCGCATGCAGGGTATCCCATTGCTGCATTTACACAACAATTTTGTGGATGGCGGTCTTTTTCTGAGCTACGATCGTGGTACCCAGATGTCTGGGCGACACCAGCGACCCGGGTGCTCCTGGATATTCTCTTTCCCAAAAGTACGTCACAGCTTCTCTGGATGAATTAAGAAGGACACCTCATGCACCGTGCAGATTCAGACTATCAAGAACTACTCACTGACGGCTACATCCTCCGCTGGGGGACTGCTGCCGACAGCGCGTCGCTCAATCAATTGTACGGTACCGTTTTTGGCGAGGAACACGAGACCGGGTTCAATCACCACGTAGTAAATTATGTCAATGGACTGTTAAGCGGACACCACCCACTCTGTTCGCCGGACGATGTTGCAGTCGTCACTGAACCAAACGGACGAGTCGTTGCAGCAACCATCCTGATGCGGATGAACATGGAATACGCCGGCACATATCTGAGCGGTGGCCGTCCCGAAATCGTCGCTTCCTATAGTGAAGTGCGTAACCGTGGCTATGTGCGCAAGATTTTTGCGTTGATCCATGCACGAAGCGAAGCGCGCGGCGATGTTTTTCAGGGAATTACCGGAATTCCGTACTATTACAAACAATTTGGCTACGAATACGCATTGACGTTGGGCGGTAGTGTATCCCTGCCGGCGAGTGCCATACCTGCTGCACCATCAGAAGAACCATATAGCATACGTGCGGCGCAACACGATGACATCATGCAACTCCAAATGCTCTACGAACGCGAGCGTTCGCGTATGCACGAGCGGCTGCCGATGCTCGCGACATCACGCATCGATGCAAGCTATTGGCGCTGGGCAATCAGCGGGAGCCAGTCACATGAACCATGGAAGCCGTACATGATTATCGATCGTGCAGGCGAAGTGGTGGGCTCCGTGGGCTTGGCACGGGTCCGTGGTATCGATGACATGGCGATGCTGTTTTGTAACACGGAGCCTCACATCCGGCTCGCAGATGTGTATGCGTCTTTGCTCCGAGCGGTTTTTGCAGTTGCACAGCATGTCCCGACGTGGGATTCGCGCACCAAACCGTGTACCGGCGTGCGGCTGGTACTCGGGGTTGGACATCCGTTCTATGCGTTGGTTGCACAGATGCCGCATGTCGCATACCCGCCGTATGCATGGTACATCCGCGTGGCAGATTTGGGTACGCTCATGGGGAGCATTTCGGCAGTACTCGAAAAACGTCTTTCGCAGAGTGTCTACGCAGGGTACAGTGGCACGCTGTTGTTCGATTTTTATCGTGGTGGTCTGCAACTGACTATACAAAACGGTCGCATTAGTGCGCAACTATGGCCTGGGACACCAGGGGCACATGTTGCGTATCCACCTAACGTATTTCTGCAGCAGGTCTTTGGGATCCATTCACGGCAAGAACTGGTACAGGCACACATGGATGTGCGCGCAAACGGTGAACATGCCCTATTGTTGGACATACTGTTCCCGAAGCAAACGTCATGGTTGGCACCACTCGATTAACTAGCCAAACCACACATTTTGTTTCTGGACTGTTTTTGGCGTTGCGCGCCCATACAGAGTCAACACAATGGCAAACACCCCGACCCGCCCCCACAGCATCACCATGCTCAACAAGGTTAGGCTGGCGGGGTGCAACTGTGCGAATGGCACAACTTCGATGTTGGTGGTTGCGAATGCTGCCGTCGCCATCATTACCGCCGAACTCCCCGAAATCCCTTCGAGCAACCAAAGACCGGTTGCACCCAGCAGCACGACGAAAATTCCCAAGCCCACAATCGACACCGCGCGGTGCACAACCATTGGCGCAATCCGTTGTCCCATCAGAGTGACCGTGTGGTCACCACGCATTGCGCGGTACACACCCGACAGAAAAACCGCGAACGTGGTCGGTGTGACCCCACCACCCATCGCCCCCGGTGCACACCCGATAAACATCCCAATGAGAATCAGTGTCCGCGTGCCAACCGTCAGCGCCATAATGTCTTGATCAACAATGTAGCCACTGGTACGCCACGAGAGAGCATCTACCGTAGCAACGAATATCTTTTCTGCACCAGTGTACGCATCATGCGTGACATGCCAGAGGGGGTTGAGTAAGAGAGCAGTGGTTGTCACGACGACAAGTGCAATGGTAACCACAGTGTTCACTGAGGTCTGCGCCATCCGTCGATTGCGCGTCACCAAATCAACCAACACGGGCAGTCCAAGCGACCCCATCAGCATCGTTAGCGCAAGTACCGCGGTAGCGGTGATATCGCGCTGCTGTGCGGGTATGCCGAGGTTTCCACCAAATCCGACATTTGCAAACGCGCTGCTCGCGTACCAGAATGCCGAAGCCCAGCGCCCCAATGGGTCTGCGCTCAACGCTCCCCAATGGACAGCGAGAAGCACACTTACCCAGAGTTCAATGCCCAGCGCAGCAATCAACAACCGCCAGCCTGATATCCGGCGTGCACGGAAAACACGCACGCCAAACTGCTGCAATAGGATGAGTACCACCGTCATGAATCCGATTCCACCAAGATGGAGTAACACGAGAATGAACGCACGACCAAGCGGCGTACATACTTGCATAATGTCAATCGTCGATGAGCCAGTAGCGGTCAACACAGACGTTGCCAGAAACCACGCATCTACAAAGTTGATTGGGACGGTGGTCAGGCCCAATGGCAACCAAAATGCAAAAGCTGCAGTGAATACCAAAGCAACAAACGAGCCACACACCAGTGTGGCTCGTTGGAGAAGAAGCTGTTGGAGGGTGGGGATTGCCAACCGAGTCAGGATGCCACGAGCAATCCGTGTTATCGTCCGACTCATCACAAGCCCCTACGGACGCTGATCGATGGCAACGTATTTGACATCGTTCGGACCAATATACTCAGACTCTGGCCGGTATATGCGGTTGTCGCTGTACTGTTCGTAGACGTGTGCAGTCCAACCCGAAACGCGGCTGATGGCAAAAATCGGGGTGAACAAATCCATGGGGATCCCCAACGAGTAATACACCGAAGCAGAGTAGAAATCGACATTGACGGGCAAATGTTTGGCATCTTGCACCGTTTTGCGGATGATTTCCGAGATTTCATACCACTTTTTGGGTCCAATGGTTTCGGCGTGTTCACGGGACAAGCGTTGCAACCATGCTGCCCGTGGGTCGTCGGCTTTGTAGACGCGATGACCAAAACCCATGATTTTTTTCTT
>CAIPUQ010000477.1 GCA_903868295.1 uncultured Roseiflexaceae bacterium | reverse complement strand
GGCATACCGATCGAAAGCCAGATATCGCGTGAGCCAAACAAAAACAGGCGAGCAACGGAGAGAATGTTCACCGACCTAATGCGCGACAAGAGTCCTTCACGGTGTGTCTGAGACGGTTCTTTTGGATTTTCACGTTGACGGATGCAGAGAAGCACACCAATGCCGACACCTACCGCAAGGATAATCAGCGTGGGTTGTGCACCGACCGCCCACAAGAGACCAGCGCCCAAAAAGAACCCGAATCCCTTGACTGCATTTTTGGCGCCCGTGACCAGTGCAATGAGCCTGAAGAGCTGACCGTCACCCGTGTTGACCGCAACGGTGCTTTTCGCACTGACTTTCGTCAAGTCTTTGGCGATTCCTGCTGCGCCTTGAAGCACAAACAGCACCCACACGGCTGGGAAGACAGGGAACGCAGCCAATACCAGCAACACGAATGTTTGGAGCAACAGCCCGACGGTCATGGTGGTGCGCATCCCCAACCGTCCCGCCACCCGCCCAGCCACCACATTGGTGACAACGCCGGCTGCTTCGTACCCAGCAAATATGACTGCGAGATCGAGCGCCGAATAGCCCAGCGACGCACAATGAAACAGCACCAGCATCCGTAGTGCACCATCACTCATGGTGAGCAAACTATAGGCGATAGCCGATCGAGCAGTATCTGGAAGCTTCATAGCAAGCCTTGTCGCTGTGCAACATAGTGGGTCAACTCTACCATCCGTTGACTGTAGCCCATTTCGTTGTCATACCATGCGAGAATTTTGATTTGCGTGCCTGCGGTTACCATCGTGCTTGCTGCATCAACGATTGCTGATCGGGTGTCACTTCGATAGTCGCTCGAAACGAGCGGATTTGCCTCGTATCCGAGAATTCCCGCAAGAGCGACTGACTTTGCTGCGTCCGCCAGGATCGTGTTCACTTCATCGACAGTGGTAGGTCTACTGACTTCAAAGACACAGTCGGTCAAGGATGCGCCTAACATAGGGACACGCACTGCCACACCATCCAGTTTGCCGTTGAGTGCAGGGATGATGAGGCCAATGGTCGACGCAGACCCGGTCGTTGTCGGGATCATGTTGACCGATGCACTACGCGAGCGGCGTACATCTTTGCTCGGTTTGTCGACGACACTTTGGGTATTGGTCATACAGTGCAGGGTCGTAATCATGCCATGGCGAATCCCGATATGCTCATGGATGACATGCGCAACCGGTGCTAAGCAGTTCGTCGTGCATGATGCATTGGTTACGATTCGATGGAGGGAAGGGTCGTATCGATGCTGATTAACGCCCATCACGATGTTCTGCGCGCCTGTTTTGATCGGTGCTGCCACGATGACAGTCTTGACTCCTGCAGCAAAAAATGGCTCGAGGCTCTGTGCGGTGCGGTATTTGCCGCTACACTCCAACACAATGTCACACGATGCCCAGTCTGCCGGGTGAATCTCTTTGTTGTGCGACAGGCTGATGGTATTGCCTGCACAGTGAAGTCCACCGTCGTTGACGGTCATTGGGAAGGCGTTGCGCCCGTGCACACTATCGTAGCTCCCGAGATATGCGCACATTGCCGCATCACCGTTTGGCTCATTGATGTGGGTCCACGTCAATCCAGGATCAGCAACCCCTTGCCTGAGCACCAACCGCCCGATACGACCAAAGCCGTTGATTCCAATCCGTGTCATGTCGATGCCTTTATTTCAAATATATTTGAAATAATAAAATGCATTTGAAATTCTGTCAAGGTATGATAGGATGGAGATGAGGAGAAATACCGCATGCAGGTAACGGTTGCAGAGATTCTAGCAGACGAGAAGCGCGTCGCAGTGCTTGATGCATTGCGTGATCGTGATGTCACTGCCCACGATATTGCTCAGCTGATGGGCTTGCCAGCAAGCGCGGCATCGTATCACATAAAACAAATGGTCCTCGCTGGTGTCCTCATGGGGACGCGCAGCGACGATGATGCACGAGTGGTCTATTACCGACGTATTGCTGCGCCTATTCGCACCTATGTGAATCGGTTACAGAGTTTATTTGGTGAGATCCCTCCGCGTACTGCGCATGTCGGAGCTGACACGCTCGTGTTGTACATCTGTCGTGCCAACAGCGCTCGATCGCAGATGGCTGCTGCCTGGTCGCGGGCGTTGCTCCCTGCGACGGTACATACCCTCAGTGCGGGTGTCGATGTACGACCGATACATCCGTTGACCATTGCGGTTATGCAAGAGGTGGGTATCAATTTAGCATCAGCACAACCAACAGCACTGGCGGCAGTGGCGGTGCACCCAACGGCAGTGGTGAGTGTCTGTGATAGTACGCGGTCGCTGAGTGAAGAACGTTTTGTGCAGAGTGAACGGTATCACTGGAGCACGCCAGACCCTGCCACACGCAACGATGTGCAGGAGTTCCGGCGTGTCCGCGATGATTTACGAAGGCGTGTCGAAGAATTCGCTCAGCGTTGGATGAATGAAAAACCTTTGCACGATTGACTGTTTACGCGCTATTTCCCACCCAATAAATATTCACCATTCAGGATTTACAAAAAGCCATACACGCCCCAACCACCATCGACAACGAGTTGCTCGCCGATGATGAAGCTCGCTTCGTCACTCGCAAGAAAAACCGCTGGGCCAGCGATGTCAGCGACTTCACCGACACGGCGTGCAGGAGTGCGAGCGATAATCGGCGCACGATCGAGCTTGCCTTGTGCGACGAGACTATCTTGGAGCGGTGTGCGGATCCACCCGGGCGAAATGCAGTTTACCCGCACGCCGTGTGGTGCCCATTCGGTGGCCAATGATCGGGTGAGTTGGAGCACAGCGCCTTTTGAAGCGGCATATGCAGCCCGCATCGGTATCCCTTGGAACGAATGCAACGAGCCGATGTTCACGATGGTGCCGAACTGATGTTGGAGCATCACTGCCCCGACGGCGCGACAGAAATAAAACGTCCCGTTGAGGTTGATATCGAGAGCCTGTTGCCACCGTTCGTCTGAGAGCTCGACGGTGGGCGATACCATTGGGATCCCCGCAGCATTGACGAGCGCATCGATGGTTCCCCACTGGGCAACGACTGCATCGACCACAGTGTTCACCGCAGCCGAATCACGGACATCACAGGTGAAGCACAGCGCATCACCGCCTGCTGCACGGATTTCTGTCGCTAATTGTTCGAGTTCATCGTGCGTCCGACTCACCAGCGCAACGCGGGCGCCTTCGGCTGCATACGCACGAGCAATGGCCCGGCCAATCCCACGGCCGGCACCGGTAACGATGGCAGTACGTCCAATCAGGCGTTGGTGGTGCATAATCCCTCCTGGGTCGGGTACAATATGGTGCGAAAGTAGAGGACAGCACCATGGTACAAGAGATTTATCTGCTGCGCCACGCAGCACCAGACCGGGCGAGTGGGGTACCGTACAACATCGTCCCAGGACCGCCACTCACCGCGGTCGGACGGAGCGAAGCACTGCAGGCGGGGCGTTGGCTTGCCCAGCACATAATCAGCGCAGTGTATGTCTCACCATTTGCACGGACCCGCCAAACAGCCGCGATTGTGAGTGAACACGTCGTTGCGCCGTTTGCGTATGTCGAAGGTCTGCGCGAGAGCAGTCCGGGTGAAGATCATGCATCCGTCACACGCCGTGTCACGGGCTTCCTCGATACAATCCACGCGCAAAATCAGCAGCGAGTTTTATTGGTGACGCATGGGTGTTGTGTCCTCGCGACGCTCCAAGTCACCACCAATGGGCAGATTGATCTCCATGGTCACACCTATGATTATGGGAACAAATCCCCGACAGCGGGGATATGGCATGGAGTTGCCCGCGGGGATGGTACATATATATGGGAGTTGGCATTTACCCCCACGCCTTCTTCAACCAATGGTTAGGTGGTGCTGACACAGTGTTGCAGCGGGGCAACCGGTGCACGGCGGGCAGTGATGCTGACATTTGCGGGGATCGACAAACCGTCGGACTGCCCCGCTACGGGTACAGCGGGGGTTGTTTGCCGTGCAATGATGAATCGATGCTTCGACCATCATGGCATGGAGTTCGCGGGCGGTATCAACGTCTATGGGTCCGATGTCTGCCTCGACGATGCGTTGGATCTCGTCATATGGCGCACGGAGACAATCAACACTCTCGGCGTACACACCTGTCCTCGCCAGGACGCGGCGTGCGTACGCATCAACGATGAACAATGGGTGTTGTCCAGCGTACAAAAGCACAGTATCCGCGCTTTCGCGTCCGATTTGCGGGAGTGCGAGGAGTGTCTGACGGAGGGTAAAACGTTCACCGGTTACCAGCGCCGCGCTCCCACCGGATGTGGCGCACACATGCTGCGCGATGCGGATTAATGCAGCTGCCTTGCGCCCATAAAACGCACACGGTTTACAGAGGATTGCAAGGTGATCAGGGTCTGTGCTTGCGAGCGCCTCAAACGAATCAATGCCGGCCATCAGGATGCGCAACACTGCCGCTTCGACCGTGCCCCATTGTGTCTGTTGGACGAGGATCATGCCAACAACGACTTCGAATCCGCGGTCATTGCCATGCATCGGCCACCAATGTGGTTCATGCGGGAAGTGTTCTCGCAACGCATTGTAGAGCGGTGCAAGCCTACTTGCTGGGTTCAAATGCATGTTTGTCCACAAACGTTACTTCGACTGGGTATTGTCCGGTGAAACAGCCGTTGCAGAAGCCTTGCGCTTGCGTTGCACGTTGGAGCCCCGGCAACGTCAAATATGCCAGACTGTCCAAGCCGAGATGTGCACGAATCTGCTCAATATCCATGCGGTGCGCGATGAGTTCTGGGTACGTGGCCATATCGACCCCGAGGTAACACGGATGCTTGATGGGTGGCGACGACACGCGCATGTGGACTTCCTTTGCGCCGGCGGCCCGGAGCATTTTGACCATGGGCCCAGAGGTGTTCCCCCGCACGATGCTGTCATCGATAATCACAATGCGCTTGCCGACCAAATTATCAGTCAATGGGTTGAACTTCAGTTGAATGCCTACTTTGCGTAAGCGATCGTCTGGCTGGATGAATGTCCGACCAATATATCGATTTTTGATGAGTCCTTCGCTATACGGAATGCCTGATCGTTGGGCATACCCAATTGCCGCAGGGATGCCACTGTCAGGCACCGGGATGACGACATCAGCATCAACGGGTGATTCTTCTGCCAAAATTTGCCCTGCATTGACGCGAGCAGCGTGCAATGTACGACCATCGATTTGTGAATCGGGCCGGGCAAAGTAAATATACTCAAACAAACAAAGGGAACGTTTGGCTGCATGATGACGGCCAATCGTGCGTGGTCCGTGGGCATCAATAGCAACCACTTCACCTGGGTCGAGTTCGCGAATGAACTCGGCACCAATCGTTGCGAGCGCACAGCTTTCGGATGCAACGACCCAGCCACTCCCGATTTTGCCCAAACACAACGGATGGACGCCCCACGGATCACGGAGCGCATAGAGTGTGTCACGCGTAAGCACGGTGAGGCAGTACGCACCTTCGGCACGGGTCATCAAGGCATTGATTCGTTCATCCCAGTTTGTCCCGGGACCACCAGCAAGCATCTGGACGATGACTTCACTGTCACTCGTTGAACTGAGTCCAAACCCACGTTGAAAGAGTTCGTTCCGTAATTCAGTTCCGTTTGTCAAATTGCCATTGTGACCGATGGCCAATGGACCGAGAGCGCTTTGCACCAAAAACGGTTGTGCGTTGAGGAGTTTCGAAGAACCAGTGGTCGAATAGCGCGTGTGGCCAATGGCGACATGGCCAATCAGTGGCTTGAGTTTTTCTTCGGTGAAGACCTGGGACACAAGCCCCATTTCTTTGTGGAGATTGATCGAAGTTCCGTCGGCAACAGCGATGCCGGCACTTTCTTGACCGCGATGTTGGAGGGCATAC
Source organism: uncultured Roseiflexaceae bacterium (assembly GCA_903868295.1). GTDB lineage: Bacteria > Chloroflexota > Chloroflexia > Chloroflexales > Roseiflexaceae > UBA965. The sequence continues at coordinate 414 of CAIPUQ010000477.1, read as the reverse complement.
AAGCCAAAGAACGTCATGCGAGCGACGTCTTCGTCCGGCGCGAAAATTCCAAAAATCCCGCACTCATGATGTGGTTTGTCGTCGAACATGTGTCCCTCTCTTATTCATTTTTATTATACTCAATTCATCGTTCCTCGTATGGACTCGGTTCCTCTTGTATAATTCAGACACAGCGAAAGGATTGCGCATGTTTGTCAATCAAAATTCCCTTATCATCCTCCTGGTACTGGTCCTCGGCGGCACGGTTTGGTGGGCAAATACCGCCGGTTGGTCGATGGTCCCCATGGCAGTCGTTGCACTGGTTGTGTTTGGATTTGTTGCGATGGGTGTGTATGCACAGCGGAACGCTACGACGGATGTGCCGGCTATTCTCAAAGCGGGTAAACCGGTCCTCGTCGAGTATTACTCCGAATT
>CAIPUQ010000476.1 GCA_903868295.1 uncultured Roseiflexaceae bacterium | reverse complement strand
TGCGCACCATCTCGAGCACCCCTATCGAGCTCGTCAACGGGGCTGCGTGTGCCACCGTCACCCCACGTGGCGCTGCAGGCGCATCAGCCGGGTTGGTCTGGATGCCCAATGGTACGCCCGAAGGGGCCATTATCGCGACCAATCCAGCGCTCTACACACTCAGCCCTACTACCGAGGTGCGTACGGGTGTCGAGCGCTACGATCAGTTCATCCCCGCTGCCACGACCATTATGCGCGGTGCAATCCTTGATTTGCCGGCAGCGGACGGGTCGGTCATTCACGGCTATCGATCGCCCGACAGTCCACTCATCTGGTTGCGTGATCATGTGTATCAGATGCGCGGTGCGCGCTACTTCGATGCAGACATGACCAGCGCACTCAATGCGTTTGCGGCATTGCAATCTGCGGATGGCAGCTTCCCCGATTATCTTGCACGTGCGCCGTATGCAGATGTCCCGTATCGTACGCCTGTCGAAACAGACGTCGAGTTTTTGTTTATCCAGGGTGTCTATCAGGCCTGGCAAGTCGGCGCTGGTGACGAATTTGCACGCGGGCATTTGGCTGGGTTGCGGCGTGCAGCGACATACAGCCTCCAGAGCCCACTGCGTTGGGATCCCGCCAAAGGGTTGCTGCGTCGGCCATTCACCATCGACACCTGGGACTTCGAAGTCGCTCCCGCTACTGCACCGCGCCACGAAATCGACGAAACGACGCGCTGGGGTATCTTCCATGGCGACAACACCGGCATGGCACAATCGTTGCGCATGCTTGCAACACTCGAAGAGCGCGTCGGCGATCCGAGTCTCGCTGCCGTGTGGCGTTCGATCGCCGATGGAATCATGCAGCGCCTCAATGCGGTGAGTTGGAACGGACAGTTCTATCGACACTTTGTCTTTGACCAGCCACATAGCATCGCTGGGCTTGATATGGAGCAACAGCTCAGCCTGTCGAACGCATACGCCCTCAATCGGGGTGTGTTGGACGATGCCCAGAGCGATGCAATCCTCGATACATATATCAGCCGCCGTCGCGACGGTGTCTTTGCTGAGTGGTACTCGATTGATCCGCCGTTCCCGGTGGGTGCGGTGGGGCTCGGTGGCCGTGCCGGTGAAACCCCCGGCAGCTATGTCAACGGCGGCATCATGCCGATGGTCGGGGGCGAGCTGGCCCGTGGCGCGTTCCGCATGGGGCGCTCGACCTATGGCTTTGCAACGCTTGATTATTATTGGTTGGGGATGCTCAGCCGCGGACGGAGCTTCTTGTGGTACGCACCCGATGGTGCCGAAGGTGTCGGCACGCCGGAGACGCTGAGTACCGACGGCTGGGGCGCAGCGACGATGCTCAATGCCTTTGTCGAAGGCGCAGTGGGCGTGGTCGACCAGAGCGACAATTTCCGGACCGCATTGGTGGCGCCGCAGTGGTTCTATGCCGGCTTGACCGACGCCGCCGCGACGGTGCGCTATGCGACGGGATCAGGCTATGTGGCATATCGCTGGCACCACGATGCATGTTGGGCGTCGGTCGATGTGACGGGTGCAGATGCGTACCAGGTCGCGATCCCCATCCCGTTGCAGGCAGTCGGCTGCAGTGGCGTGGTGAGTTCGCCCAATGGCACGGTACGGATTGTCGAGCGCCGCGAGGGCCGGGTGGCAGTCATCGATGTGACCACGCCCGAGGCGACGGTCGTCGTTAGTTGGTAGTACCCACGCGCGCAATGCGCGTGCGTGTGCCAGCGTCGATGGCATGCAACAGTTGTGTTGCGACCATGCTTTGGAGATTGTCTACAGCGCTCTCGCCTGCCTGCTGTGCATAGCGCAGGGCGGGGGCGCTGTCGCCGTTGCGGCGCAGGACATCGCCTATGATGACCGCATGTTCAAACGCCGTTGCACCGACTGCTTGACCATGTTGCAGTGCGAGTTCAAACGACTGGACCGTTTGGTTGCGACAAAACCCCGCCATCGGGTGGAGCATATCTTCGCACTTCCAGGCAGCCCGCAATGCATGCCAGCCGGCATCGGCATAGCGTTCCGTCATCCGGCACACGTGGGCTGCGGCGAGGTATTCACGTGCCAAAAACGGGTACCCGGTGTCGTTTAGTTGGGCCAAGTAGGCAGTGGTTTTGACAATGGTACGTGCATCGGGGTGGGCTAATCTGACATCGTCGGCACAGAATCGACAGGTGCCACATTGTTGTACCCAATACGGGAGCGCAATGATGCTTAGCTCGTATGGTCGCCCGTCGAGATCGCGACTGTCGATGTGTGCCCGTGGATTGACGCATGTGTAGGTGGTGGTGTTGGTGCATACCGCGCACTGTCGGGCGTCACGGAGTAATGTCTGCATCGAACCTCGAATCCCACTGCGCGCTGCGCCCGTGTGGATGTGTTGACGCGTCTGCGATGCGTCGGCTACAATAGACAAATGTGTAAGGATTGGATAACACACATATCGCTGTGTGTCAATCGGAGCGACCATGAAAAAGTTGACGTCTGATCAGATTCGCCAGGCATACCTCACGTTCTTTGCAGAACGCGGACATACAATTGTGCCCAGTTCGTCGCTCATCCCGGGCAACGATCCGACCCTCATGTTTGCCAATTCAGGCATGGTGCAGTTCAAAGACACCTTCCTCGGCCTCGAGCAACGACCATACACCCGTGCCACGACCGCACAGAAGTGTCTGCGCGTCTCGGGCAAACACAATGACCTCGAAGAAGTCGGCCCATCCCCGCGCCATCATACGTTCTTCGAAATGTTGGGCAACTTTTCGTTCGGTGACTACTTCAAAGCCGAAGCCATCCCCATGGCGTGGGAGCTATTGACCAAAGTCTTTGAATTGCCGGTCGAACGGCTCTGGTTCACGGTCTATCAAGGCAACGAGCAGGTCCCCGCCGACGAAGACGCAGCCGCAATGTGGGTCAAAGCGGGCGCCTCGCCCGATCGCGTCTTGCGCTTCGGCGAAAAAGACAATTTCTGGGTCATGGCCGACACTGGTCCGTGTGGCCCGTGTTCGGAGATAACCGTCTACCTCGGCGAAGACCTCTCGAAGATGTCTGCAGCGGGCGTCAACAGCGACGATCCCGATTATGTCGAAATCTGGAACAACGTCTTCATGCAGTTCGAGCGCAGTACCATGCAACCGTTGCCGCGCCCGTCGGTCGACACTGGCATGGGCCTCGAGCGTATCGCCATGGTGCTCCAGGGCGTCAAAAATACCTACGACACCGACTTGTTTGTGTCACTCATCGACACCATCAAAACGCTTGGCCACAAGACCGAAGCCGACTACCGTGCCAACGTCGCCCCCTATCGTGCAGTGGCAGACCATAGCCGCTCCGTCGCCTTCTTGATTGCCGATGGCGTGTTGCCCGGCAATACTGGTCGTTCGTATGTATTGCGGCGCATCTTGCGCCGGGCGGTCTATCAGGGCCGGCTGATCGGTTTTGACAAGCCGTTTTTCACCAGTGTGGTGGCCAAACTCATCGATCTGATGGGCACCGCCTACCCCGAGCT
>CAIPUQ010000475.1 GCA_903868295.1 uncultured Roseiflexaceae bacterium | reverse complement strand
GCCGGGATCTTGTCGACGACGATGCGTGTGGCGGGATTGATAGTCGGGGTCCCGGTGGGGATCTTGATTGATCGTTACGGATCACGGCGATCGTTAGCAATCGCCATGCTGTTTTTTGCAGCAACGTTGACGTGGCAGCTGTATGCACCGTCGGTGTTCTGGATCATTGTGACGCAGTTCCTTAATGGATGTTGCGCCGCATTGGCGATGACAGCCATCATGCCGCTGTTGACCGCGACGACCGACGACGAATCTCAGCGTGGGTTCATTTTTGGGCTCAATGAAGCATCGATTAGCATTGGGCTGATAGGCGGCATCATTGCCGGTTGGATGCCGAGTGTTTTGGCACCCATGATGCAGGTCGATGCACAGTCGATGCCCGCCTATCGATCGGCGATGCTCATCGGAGTGGGGCTTTTTTATCTGTCGATTCTGCCCATTTTGTTTGTGCGGGTCACCGAACACCACGAGGAGCATGCGCGGGATGCCGAGGCGAATGCCGGGACTCCACAATTGCGGCGGCATTTTTTGCTCTATGGTGTGCCCAATTTGCTGATGGGGTTGGGCGGCGGTGCGATTATCCCGTTCCAGAGTCTGTTGTTGCGCAACCAGTTTGGGTTGCCGGATCAGAGCGTCGGTGTGGTTATTTCGTTTGCCGAGCTGGCGATTGGCTGCGGTGCGCTGCTGTCGGGTCACTACCTGGCCAAACGGCGTTTGCGGTTTTGGGTCGCCGCCCTGCGTGCGCTGGCGGGGCCAGGCGTATTGCTGATTTTGGCACCGTGGCAGGCGCTGGCGATTGTTGGGTACCTGTGGCGGGCTTTTTCGCTGGGTATGGCGGTGACGCTCAGCGATTTGCAGATTATGCGCTTTGTGAAGCCCAAACAACGCGGTGTTGCGATGAGCATGATTACGATTATGTGGTCGGCAGGCTGGGGTTCGGCGTCGCTCCTGAGCGGCTTTGTGCAGCCAGCCTACGGCTTTGCCCCGCTCGTCTGGTTCGCCGGTACGGCCTACCTCTGTGCAGGGATTGCAGCGTGGCAGATATTTAAAGATGAATTATGAATTATGAATTATGAATAGAAAATCACTCATTCTTTTCGATGACGTTCCGAACAATCTCTGCTGCCCAGGGGGCATCGTCGCGGACTGCGAAGATTAGCGTTGGCTCGCCTTCGGGTGTTTTGACGCTGTACTCGACATAATTGTCCGTGCGGACAACCCGACTGGCGGCTTCGATGGGATAGATGATGATGGGGGCGAGTGGTTGATCGGGAGACGCTTCGGTGATGATGTTTGCGTCGATACGCATCAATGCATAGCGCAACACCGGAGTACTGTCATAGTTGAACACATCCGACCGATAGACGTCGATCCAGGTATATGCGGGCAGCTGCTGGGCAACCAAGGCGACAATCCCGGCGCGGTGGAGATCTGGGTCGCCTCTGCCGGTTTCGCGCTTGATAAACGTATTGAAATAATGGTCGAGACTCATCATCCCGCCCGTACTCACCACCGCAAACAAGACGAGTGCGATGGCGCGATGATGGACGTATCTGCGCAGCACGTCTGAGAGGACGGTCGTACCAAACCCTACCAGCATGGCTAGGATGCCGAGCAACGAGACTAGGCGCTGCCCTGCAGCAATCGGCCAATTCACTGCCGACATCGCACAAAACACGGCCAGCCAGGCAACGACGGCAAACACCGCACTGTCTTGGCGCCGTACCGCCATGCCAATCACGCCGATGAGTGCCAAGGCCGACAGCGGGATGGTCAGTACGGCGCGTGGAGTGCCGAACCATCCTTCGACGGGACCCCAGAACAACGCCTGCACGGTATAGGCAATGTTGCGCACAACGACCTCGGCTACCGTTTGTTCGTGGTCGGCGGCCCAGCGCTCGATATTGGTTGTCCCGTCTGCCTCGCGGATGATGATAGAGCTCCGCCGTACGACCGACCAGAACTGGTCGGGCTGTTCGATGTAGTGCACCAACAATGGCCCCGTCACGACGATCGCGGCGAGCGCCATTACGACGAGATTGCGCAGATGGAGGCGCCAGGTGTGACGGGCACGGACGACCAAT
>CAIPUQ010000474.1 GCA_903868295.1 uncultured Roseiflexaceae bacterium | reverse complement strand
GCTGCTTTGACAAAGCGGGACCGCAGTTTTGGATCACCGTAGTGGTCTGCGATGACCGTTCCTGGCCCGGTGCACGGCTGGTTTTCCCAGTCGACGACCAACGACGCACCCGATGCAAAAATCAACCGCGTAGCAGGTGGGAGCAGGGTCAGTGATGGGATTCCGGCGAGCATCATGTTGGCGCCCAGCCATTCTGGTCGGATCTCGGGCAATGCGAGCGTCGCAGCCACCTCGGCGAGCTGATCTGCTGCGACGACGGTTACTTGGCGTTCGTTGCGCACCGTCGTGCCGCGCGGGTAATGGGGAACACGGACATCCGCTTTGCGGGTCAACCCACGATGGCTGTCACCGACAACGCCCTCCCAATCGAGCGTGAGTGCTTCGACGGGACGGGTGACCAAGGTCCGGGGCAAATCGCCCACAGCCAACCATGTCACCGTTGCGTGAATCTGTGCGGAAGTCGGCATGCTGGGTCCTTTCGACCATGCTGCGTGCGAGGCGGAGGTGCTGTGCTACGGGCGGCGCCAGGCAACCAATGTCCCCGCCACCCAGGTCGGATCGTCGGCATGGTACAACGCGGCAGCATCACTGGCGACGATGTCGATGATTTGGGGCTGGATAGGCCCGAGGATGGCGCGCATGACCTGGCCTGCATCGCGATGATCGCTGCGGGCGTCGACGCAGTGCTGATTGTATGCGGCATAGCGACCAGCTGCGAGCAGGTCGGCACCGGTGCTGATGACCGATCGCGCGCGGTCGAGCCCGCCCTGATCGGGGAAGAGTGCCGTCTCAGGAGTATCACCATAGCCGATCCCATGATGGAACATATCTGCAGTCGACACAACCACCGCATCGCGGGCGATGGTAGCGACCTCGTCATATCCAGGCATAATCTGTGGGAACCCACCGGCGAGCCAAGGATATACCTCGACGACGCGCGGCATGCGTTTGCCATAGTAATCGGCGGCTATTTCCCACAAATAGCGAAAGGTAAACATGGCATGGTCGAATGCCCACTCTTCGCCGCGTGCAAACGTTGGACCTTGGATGCCCCAGATGCGTTCGTTGGCGGGATCACCACCGGCAGCTACCCGCCTGCGGGCCTGCTCCATATCGTCACTGAAGGCATGCAGGACACTAATCGCCAGCACGGTGTCGGCACCCGAGTCGATGCATGCATTGATGACGGCACTTATCTGCTTGGCACAATCCTGCACCCCCGCATGGGGGAACACAAGCCCACCACGGTCACGCAGGACCGACGCCAAATCCCACTCACGGGCAGCGGACAACATCGCGCGCGCACCGCGAATCCCCATATTTGCATGCTCTTGGGCGTATTGATGGTTGATGTCGATGCGAAGTTGGTTGCGGTCCATATGCGTTCCTTTGTGATGTGGTGTAGCACCAGATGGTCGGCAGCCTAGCTCGTTCGCAGTGTCGGTACAACGCGGCGCTCTTCGGGCCACGGCAACACGCGCACATCGGTGATGGGAACAACGCCACGGTAGGTTGCGCTACTCCAACCCAAATATGCAAGTACGACGGGGAGTCCCATACACGCAATGACGACGATGCCGACGTCGTCGGATTGGCCAAAGACCCGCAACAGCTGGCGCAACACAACACCCATGACATAGAGCGATACGAGCACCGAAAATCCGAATGTCATCGGGATTAATCCAACCCCGATGAGAAAATACCAAAACCAGACCTCTGGCAACCCACACATGGTAACCACTGCCTGTAAATTGCGGATAGGAATCAATGCATCCCGGCCAGAGTATCCTGCTTTGCGGAAGAGCCGCCAAACCCCGGTGACACATGCGAGTGCCAACCCTACCAAAACACTCACAATGAGCATCTCGAATGCGCTGTTCATAGTACCGTCCAATGCGAAGTTTTGCTACGATGCGTAGTAGTTTACCACAACATTACAATTGTACATCGTAATGATTACGGGGACTGTCGCGTTGGAGGGTCAGGGAAAAAACACGCACCACAAAAGATCTATCGGCAGGTTTTCGCAACGAAAAAACCGCCCTGCATTGCTGCAGAGCGGCATCGAGACAATCCTACTTGAACCAGGGAAGAACGCGCACATCAGCGGTTGATTGCGGACCTTGATAGGCTGCATCGCTCAGGCCGATGTATGGAAGCATGATTTCGACGAAAATCATGGTCAACAGCACTGCGCCGAGACTGTCTGATTTGCCGAAAACGCGACGCAGCTGACGCACGATGACGAAGGCGGCATACAACGAAATGATGCCCGTCAATCCAAAGCTTATCGGCGACAGTGCCAAACCGATGAGCATGTACCAGAACCACGAAGACGGCAGACCAGTAACATCAACAAGTGTTTTAAGATTCAGGATGGGGATGATTGCATAAAATCCTGGCTTGCCGGCTTTGGTGAACAACTTCCACATCCCGACAACCAGGGCAATACCGATGACAATACCCACGATCCCACTGACAGCTCCGCCCAATAAGGACTGTCCGCCACCAAAGTTCATGCCGTTCTCGTCCATGATGCTCTCCCACTATTCAATTATGCAATTTTGCAAAATCATTTTAACAAAAGTATTCGATTATGTCAAATTTTGAGAGAGTGATTCCACATGAACCATTTCGTTTTGAACGGTCGATGCGCTGTACCAAAAAAAACCACCGCTCGGCATGACTGCCGAGCGGTGGTTCCGAATGCCTATTGTATCCACGGCAATCTGGGAACATCGTCGGTGGCCTGCGGACCGCGATACTGGGCATCGCTCATACCCAGTATTGGCAGGGTGATGTAGGGAAAAATGAGGTTGATAATCACATTCGCAATGCTGTCGCTTTTGCCAAAGACACGCATGAGTTGGCGGAAAATGATGAACGTCAAGTAGAGGTTCACCAGACCGATGAGTCCCCCCGTCCACGTCGCCAAAACCCCTGCAATAATCGAGTACCAAAACCACGTTACGGGGAGCGCGGTGATTTCGACCAAGGTATAGAGATTGAGAAAAGGGATGATTGCATAAAAGCCCGGTTTGCCGGCTTTGGTGAAGAGCTTCCAGAGGCCAAATACCGCGACCAGACCAAGGACAACGACCAAGGCCACACCGAATCCACCGACGATTAAAGCACCGATAATGGCATTCATGACTGACTCGTCCATCCTGCCCTCCTCTTTTAAATGTTATGACTGTGTGCGTATGCCGCGAGTGTAGCGATTTCGAACAAAAAAGTCAATATCCCGCCAATCAGGTTGTTGATACAATACAGAGACAGTAGACAAAGGGAATCACTATGCAGCACCAACCGACCCTTGATCACCGCGATGCAGATATCGCCATCCACGCCATCATTGGAGAAATGACGAAACGCAACGTCTTGGGCGTCGTCGCCGTCGCAGACCAGCATGGCGAGTTGATTGCATTAATGCGCATGAGCGGGGCGCAACTGCAATCCGGCACTATTGCTACCAACAAAGCATTCACTGCTGCGCGGGCATGCAAACCGACGCGAGACATCGGCCGCAAAATTCGGAGTGCCGATCAGGGCTTTGACATTGCCTACTACGGTGATCCACGCTTCATCGGGTGGGGTGGCGGCATGCCGGTCATCGTGGGTGGCCAGTGTGTGGGCGCCGTTGCGGTGAGTGGTTTGAGCGAAGACGAAGACATCGAACTCGCCAACCTGGGCATTGCAGCGATATTGCAGCAGAACGCAGTATAAGGGGGCGAGCATGTACATCCCCTATGCCAATCGGATGGACGACCGTGATGTGCTATTGCCGTTCATGCAAGAAAATGATTTTGCGACCATCATCAGTAATGGTCCTGACGGCATCCCTGCGGTGAGTTATGGTCCTGTGCTGAGCAATCTGCGAGGCGAAGAATTATGGGTCGAGTTCCATCTCGCCCGCGCGAACAGCCACACCGCACTGCTCTCGGCTGGTGTCACAACGACATTGTCTTTTCATGGCCCGCATGCATTTGTGCATCCCGGCTGGTACGCAACGACCGGTGCGGTACCCACCTGGAACTATGCGGTCGTACATGCAACGGGCACACCAGAAGTCATCGAAACGCTCCAGGATTCGTTGGCGATGGTAAATGCGTTGACACACTTCTACGATGCCAGTCACCCCGCCTACACCGAAGAAGGAGT
>CAIPUQ010000473.1 GCA_903868295.1 uncultured Roseiflexaceae bacterium | reverse complement strand
TCAAGTGGGTCAGCCAGCACGACAACGGTGTTTTCGAGCGGGATGGTCGCACTGATGACCAGATTGAGGGGCTCTACCTCAAGGTTGTCGGCTTCGAGCAATTGCTTGACGTCACCCAAACCTGTCGGATCCGTCGTATCGATGGTTCGTTCTCGATGTCCAGTGACAAAAAACACCTTGGTTTTGGTCGTTGCACTGACTTTGAGGATGGCACCGGTGATGTCCTTTTCGTCGATGGCATTGATTGTCTGGCGTCGTTCACCCGATTTGAACACCACGGTGCCGTATGTGGTGATGTTCTCGGCACTTGCGGCTACGGGGTCACGATCCGGGTCAACGAATCGATAGGAGATTTGTGGTGAGACGGCGCGATATTCTTTGAGCCGACTCTCGAGGTCTGCTTGGAGTGCAGCATCCTGGCCATTATAAAAGCCAATGATCTCGATTGGTTGGTTCAACGTTTGCAGAATTTGCTTGGTTTGTTGCGAAATGGAAAACTCTTTTTGCGCAGTAAGGTCATACCGCGTGTGAAAGCGCACGGCCAGGATATTGCTCAACACCATGATCGCAATGAAGAGAATCGTCATTGCACTGGCATTTGCACCGTAGCGCACACCGCGCATTCCAAGAGTTGATTGGACACGTTGCTTGAATGACATTAGCGGTATCTCCGTGACTCGAGCGACCGTGTCGCCAAAAACAATGCAACGAAGGTGACACTGAGGTAATACACCACATCCTCGATATTGATTGCGCCCCGTGCGAAGTCATTGTAATGCGCAGGTAACGACAGATAGCGGAGCAAATCCGTCGCACCCGTGGCCAAGTTACCGGCGGCATCGATGAGCCACATCAGCAACAAAATGCCAAAGCCCAACACAGCGGCCACAATCTGATTTTCGGTCAGTGACGAAGTCAGTGTGCCAATGGCAAACATAGCCGAACTGAGCAAAATGATGCCCAGATAGCCGGTCAACACTGGACCCCAATCAGGATTGCCACCAATGCGCCACAGAATAATCGGGTAATACAACGTGCACAGCAGCATGACGCCGAACAATGCCATTGCCGCGAGGTACTTGCCGACCACGACCTCCCAGTCACGGACTGGTGCAGTCAACAAAATTTCGAGCGTGCCCGATTTTTGTTCGTCTGCGAGCAGACGCATCGTCAGCAATGGTGCAATGAATATCAGCACCACCGTGACATTCAAGAACAAGCCATCCATGCTTGCCTGTTGACTCTGGATCAAAATGAGCGAAAACAAAAAGCCCGAAATGAGCAAAAACATCGCCGACACGAGGTAGGCAATAGGCGAAATAAAGTACGCCAATATTTCACGGCGTGCAATGACTAACGCGGTACGCATTAGGCGCGCTCCTGTTCGGTTGGTACGCTATCGTCTGGGGTCTCTGCAACGTCTGCTGATTCAGCCACGGGGTCAATGGGTTCTTCTTGGGTAGTCAATTCGAGGAAGATTGCCTCGAGGCTCAGGGTTATCTTGCGCATCTCGAGAAGATCCCACTGTGCGTCTACCGCCAGTTTGGCGATATCTGGTCGTACTTCACGGCTCGAGTCGGTTTCGACCACCACATGCCCAGGTGTCTGTTCTGTGGCATTGGTTATCCCGGGGATACTATAAAAGCGCGCCACATCCACGGGACTCGTTGCAGTCTGGAGCTCGATGCGTTCTGCACCTTGAAGGCGCGCCGTCAACCCCGCTGGGGTGTCTACTGCGGCGACCGTGCCCTTTTTGATGATGACCACGCGATTACACAGCATACTGACTTCAGGCAGGATGTGTGTACTCAAGATGACCGTGCGGGTTGCACCGAGTTCGCGGATCAATTCACGCACTTCGATTATTTGGCGTGGGTCAAGGCCGACCGTCGGCTCGTCGAGGATGAGGACATCCGGGTTGTGGAGCAACGCTTGTGCCAATCCGACACGTTGGCGTTGACCCTTCGAAAGCTTGCCGATTCGATCATGGGCACGGTACGCCAGATGGACAAGTTCCATTGCTCGTTCGATGGCTTCGGGGCGATTCGGCAAGTTCCGCAATCTTGCCATGTGATCGAGATATCCCGACACCGTCATTTCGGTATACAACGGGACGCCCTCGGGCAGATAGCCAATCTGCCGGCGCGCATTGAGTGGATCGGTCATCACATCGTGCCCGGCAATACTCACGGTGCCGCTTGTCGCAGGCAGATACCCGGTCAACATGCGCATTGTCGTCGTTTTGCCGGCGCCGTTCGGCCCGAGAAAACCAAGAACTTCGCCACGTGCAACGGTGAACGAAACATCATCGACGACCGTGACATCGCCATAGCGCTTCGTCAACCCTACTACCTCAATCATGGAACCTCCACACACTCTGATACCAGATGCCTCAGCATCCTTTGTCTGTATAAAATATACCTGAAGTCGAGATGAGAGATGGATTATTTTGGTGCCAATTTGGGTCTCTTCGACTCACTTCGCCTCCATCGTATGCTCCCACCCTGCCCAACACTGCCTCAGGAGCTCTTCGGCGAGCCATTCGATGTCACGACGCCGTGCAATGACATCCAACCACGCGGTCGGTATCGCTGATTCACCCCAGTGTGCGCCCGCCAGCATCCCACAGATTGCAGCGGTTGTGTCTGCATCGTTCGCCAAGTTGGCGGCATCGAGCGTCGCTGCCTGGTACGAGTCGTTGCGTGCAAATGCCCACAACGCTGCTTCCATAGACTTGACCACATAGCCGCTGCCGACGATCTCGGGTGGGCTTTTGGTCGCGTATGAGCCGTCGACAATATCGCGGATCTCTGGTGTTGCGATCGTCCCTGGATAGGTCGCTAAGTACACCGCACGTGGGGTCCCGCACAGCGCAGCAGCTACATAGTGCGCGTACACGGCACACGCGTCGAGGGCGGTCGGTGCACCGTGGGTAGTGCGTGAACTATCCCGTGCCATTGCATCACACAGCGTCGCATCATAGCCGAATGCCATTGCGATAGGTGCCAGACGCATCAACGAACCGTTGCCGGCAGAATACGGGTCTGTGCTTCCTGTGAACGGATCAGCATCCCTCCGGTACTTCCTGAGGGCATCCGCCACCGTTAATCCGATGTCAAAACACCTGCCGATGCTGGACCAGAGGCCGTCGCGCCACCAACGGAGGTACCGCTGCATTTGATCATGCGGGTCAAAACCACCAGTTGTGATGATGCTGTCTGCCAGACAGAGAGCCATCGAGGTGTCATCGGTCCACGAGCCCATGGGTACATCGAAGGCGTTACCGCGTTCCATCCCTTTGAGGGTACGACTGTTGGGTTGCGCGAATTCAAGCGGCATGCCGATGCAATCTCCGACCGCCAAACCAAGCAACGCACCCCGATAGCGATCGCGGAATGACCGAATGCGCGCAGCACGCTCGGCAGTGGGTTCGCGCCACTGGAGCACAAACGCACGTTGCACAGCGGCCTCGGGGGCAGGCGCTACTGCATGCAATGCTCCGCGTAGGGTTGCGAGTCTCTCCAACACCGTATCTGCTGCGGCACCATGACGAATCAGCCAGCAGGCGACGACCGTGCCACTCCGTCCTATCCCCGCAGCACAGTGCAGGTAGATCGGCTGCTGCTGGGCCCGTGCGGCATCGATGCAATCGAGAATAGCGAGCATCAGCGGGACGCTAGGGACACCCATATCAGTGATGGGGAATGAATGAACTACGACAGCTCCCAGTGCCACGCGCAGCGCATCGGAGGGCATCACCAGCGCATCTGCGGGACTCGTCAAATCGATGATGCAACGTACACCATTGTTCCGCAGGAACGACACCCGTTCTCCAGCAGTCGCGCCACCAGAGCGACCGGGGTGCGGGCCCACCCAGAAGCCCTCTGCGACTTGATATGTCGAATCATTGCTCATCGGATACTCCTTTCTGTGGTGCAGATGTGAGGTTTTTCCACGTGGTGCGCAAAAGTTCTTCGGCCATCCAGGCTATTACGTCATATTTTTGGAGTGTTGTGAGCCAGTCAACCGGGAGGTTTGATTCTCCGTACAATACACCGGCGATTTCGCCATACAGCTGTCCACCCGCTTCGCTCAACCCACCCAAGTTGGCCATGACAATTGCACCAGAAGCAAAATCATCGGT